>NZ_BAAADJ010000058.1 GCF_039522365.1 Bacillus carboniphilus
CGCGTCACCACGGACACCCTTGCGTTAAGCTACTGCTACTTCTGCCTTCACAGTTCGGGACTTGCACCCTATAGATTGCACCCATGCTGGGCGCACAAAGAAAAACCCCAGGGGTGCCGCCCTGGGGTTTTTCATGTCCTAGCTTTATAGCAAGTGCATTGCTAGGATAAGTGTACATAATTTTTCCTATAAGGAGCAAGTCAGAACTCTTTTTGTTCAAGAAACTGACACATATTTGTACATATTTATTCCATATTTAAATCTTTTTTTAACTTTTCTTCCGAGCGGTCCCACATTTCTGGGTCATGACTCTTTAAGAAATTCCCTAAAACGGATTTTGATTCTTCATCCATATGATTGACCATAATATGACCTTTTAGTGATTTGTCCATCTTATTAACATGATCCGGTAATGACTTGTATCCTCTTCTTATGGAGCGATCTACAGTCATTTCACAGGCTGTGACCCCACGGAAGTATAGACCTTCTTCTTTACGATCAATGGTTACCCAAACGAGCCAATATTGCTTTCCGTTTGGAACCTCACTTTTATCTTTCAGGAACTTAATTCCTTTTTCGACTGGACTTCTCGCATGCATGGCGCCAATCTCGACTGAAGCTGTTTTTTCTTCGACATCTATGATGACTGGTGATACGTTATCTAAACTAAAGGCACCCATTTTGAAGCCTTTATGGCCATCGGTTGGGTCACTTTTAATAATGTTAAATTGTATTGGTTTCTTTTCATTTTTATCCATAATTCGTGATGTACCTCCTTCAGAATTTTTAACTTATTTACCGCAAAATAAAGAGGTCTATAAAAAACTGATGTAGCGCCGATTCAATACCTGGCACCCAATCCCCTAGTATGACTCCTATGGTCACATCGTAAAGCGGATCTATAAAGATGAGAATTAAGAAAATAATGGATCCATACGGCTCTAATTTTACTAGCGTCGGTCTTACACTATACGGTAGTAGATCTTCGACAATTCGATATCCGTCCAATGGCGGAAGGGGAATTAAGTTAAAGACAAAGAGCAATATGTTAATGCGAACAAAGAAATGTAAAAACTCTGAGAACGTATAGAAGTAATCAGAAGTTAGATCTAAGTAAAAGAGAAGATAAATTAAAATAGTCCCAAGAACAGCTAACAGTAAATTACTAATCGGACCAAGTACCGAAACAATAATTCCTGCTAAACGGGGGTTTTTAAAATTGAAACGGTTAACGGGAACCGGTCTTGCCCACCCGAATCCTACAATAAAAAAGAGAATGGTTCCAATAGGATCTAAATGTTTGATTGGATTTAATGTTAATCTCCCCTGCCTCGCAGCAGTATTATCTCCAAAACGGTAAGCTGAATAAGCATGTGCAAATTCATGCACCGAAAAGGCAATAGCTAAGGATAAAGCAAGGTATATAATATAGGTCATACTTAACTCTTGAAAGAACAAAAGCCGACACCTCATTCCTGTGATAGTTCAATGCCTATCACTTCCACTTTTCTTAGTATACAAAATCCTCTACTGAAATGAAAATAAGACTCACTTGGAAATGAAATTTCATTTACAGAATTTCGCATTTTCTGTACACTCAGGATAGAAAAAAAAGAAACTATACTAGGAGTTGAATAGATTGGATCCACTATATTACTTTATGCTCGCGGCCGTTCTTGCATCCTTCGGTATTTCGTTTGCTGTAAGAAACGCCTTTGCACAAATAGCGGAAGGGAAAATTTCTTTAACAAAAATTCAAAGCAAATTGATGATTTATGTAGCTTTAGTTGAGACGCTACCTATTATTCTACTTGTACTTGGATTTATGAACATAGACGATGCGCAATTAAACCCCGTTATCCTCATTGCCGTTGTTGGGGGAAGTGTTTTATTTAATTTTGTGATGAATTTCGTTCGCTATCGTGATGCTCAACTTCAAGTTGAGGATAACCCTGTTTTAAAACAACAGTTGTCTACTACCTTTTTATTAAGTCTTGGACTAGTGAATGCCATCCCGGTTATTGCGATTGTAGCCGCATTTTTGTAATGTCATTTGAAAAAGAGGGCAGCAGTTGCTGTCCTCTTTTTTATCTTAGTCTATGAATAAAATAATGTATTATGGCGGTAACTCGGATTACTGAATATTTGATTTTAGCTTTTCAATATATTGATAGGCTTCCTCAATTTCTTCTTTTGTATATTTCTGCTTGCTCTTTAATGTAAATACCTTCTCTTCTACTTCTTCTCGGGGAAGCGAATCAAAGTAAAGCACCGTTGATACTAACTCAAGAAATCGAGCACTCTGCAGGTTCATATCTTCCAAGCAGACCTTTAAAGTATCGTCATCCGATTGGAAGTGGTCTAAAAATTCTCTCCCTGAATCCGTTAAGGAGTATCTATATTGAAAATATCCACCCTTTTTCTCCTTGACCTCGTCTAAGAAACTCATATTACAAAGCTCTTCAATTCGTAATGTAAGCTCCTCTGAATAAGGACCGTAAAAGTGAAATTGAAACTTTTCTTGGAATGGAAAAGAAATCTTTTTTGCGATGAAAATCATCTTTTGTAATTTCTTTCTACCCGTAATTTCTCCTGAAGCTGCAATCGCTCCTAATAATTTAGCATGTTCCTTTAACAAAGCCCTTCATCTCCTACTCCGTTTATTACTTTATCTCTTATCCGTTCAGTTGTTCGATTGTGGGACAAGGAACCTGTCCCCGTGTCCCATCGAGTAGATTTGAAAGCTTTTCTGAAGCTTCGTGGTGTCTCTTACTCCAAATCCAATAGTGTTCGAATTTGTTTTTTAGTTGATTTTTTGGATGATTCATCGTATAGGACATCTGCAGGGAAGTACAGTTTATGGTCTGTCCGTCTCTTTCCAGAAATCGCATCTACGATATCCGATTGTCTTGATAATTCACGTAGTTCACCGTTTTTCATTAGAAGGTGAATAGGGAGTCTTTCTTCTTCTTCTCCTGGACGATAGAAATCGTACGGAAGGTCTGATGAAGAATCTACGACTAAGTAATATTCTGGGTCTATCCCCGCTTTACTGAACAGAGTCATCAATTCGTATTGCTTCTTATATTCCTTAGCTGGGTCGAATTCTACGTACTTAAATAAATTCCGATCCATGAAGCGACGACATAGGTCTTTTAAAATCGGATCCTCTTCTTCCTGCCACATTTGGAAGTAATAAAGCATAACAGCTTCATCCAATTTTAGATAGTCTTCTAGCGCTACCTTATGTTGGAAAAGAGACAAGAAATGATGAGGTGCATATTTAAACTGATAACCCTCTTCATATAAATCCTTTGCTCGATGAAGTACTTTCGTTAAAATAACCTCTGCACTTCGGGTAACTGGGTGAAAATACACTTGCCAGTACATTTGATATCGGCTCATTATGTAGTCTTCTACAGCATGCATTCCACTCTGTTTGATAACCACTTGATCTTCACGCGGTCTCATGACTCTCAGAATTCGTTCCATATCAAAGTGACCATAGCTTACACCTGTGAAATAGGCATCTCTTTGGAGGTAATCCATACGATCCGCATCGATCTGGCTGGAGATTAAGCTTACCACCAGCTTGTTTTCTGATGTCTTGGCAATGACCTCTGCCACTTGTTTAGGGAACCCTTTATCTACTCTAGTTAACACTTTATTTACTTCTGTATCGCCTAAAATGATAGCCTGTGTAAATTCTTCATGATCTAGGTCAAATACCTTCTCAAAAGAATGTGAAAAAGGACCATGCCCTAAATCATGTAAAAGAGCTGCACATAGGGTTAGCAGTCTTTCTTCTTGATTCCACTCTGGTCTACCATCAAATACATCATCTACAATCCGTCTGACAATTTCGTATACACCGAGCGAGTGATTAAAACGACTGTGCTCGGCACCATGGAATGTCAAATAGGTTGTCCCAAGTTGTTTTATTCTACGAAGTCTTTGAAATTCAGAAGTACCTATTAAATCCCAAATGACACGATCTTTAACATGTACGTAGCGATGAACAGGGTCTTTAAAAACCTTTTCTTCACTCAGTTTTTCATTCGAATATGCCATTATTTACCCTCTTCCTAACTAGCATGTTTTTATTATAGCGATTTTCAATTTGCCGCGCATCTTCATTTTGGACCTAATAAATGGAAAATACGTACGCACCAATGTTCAACGCAATAAAAAAAATTTTTTCGATATTTTTATACTGCCCTAGTCTTTCAATTTGATATCTAATACCCGCAGCCCGTATACACTTCGCTTTCCGCGGGCTCCCCGTGAGCCTCCTCGCTTCGCTGCGGGGTCTCACTCTGGTCACTGGTCCCGCAGGAGTCTACGTGTATACGGGCTGCTCAGTGCTTGTTTAATATTTTCCTCCCTACTCTAGATAGTTCAACCATTCCTTATTAGATACTTCCCAGCATAAAACATCACAAAATCTAACCTTTTCATCAAAACTATCATCCTTTTGAAAAATTTTGGTATAAACTTTTGAAAATCTGTCCATGCTTTAACTAGAAAAGTTCTTATGAAAATTAGGGAGTTGAGACGATATGAAAACACGTCAAGATGCATGGACAGACGAGAACGATCTTCTATTAGCAGAAACGGTCCTACGTCATGTTCGCGAAGGTAGTACTCAATTAAATGCTTTTGAAGAAGTAGGTGACAAGCTTAATAGAACTTCCGCTGCTTGTGGCTTCCGCTGGAATGCTGTGGTACGTCACCGATATGAAAAGGCACTTCAACTAGCAAAGAAACAAAGAAAGCAACGCCAGAGATTACTAGGAAAAGAACACGCTGGCAAAAAGAAGCTACTCTATCAGCCACCAGCACCATCTTTAGATTTTCTCGAAGATATGGATGAATCTAGTACTTTTGTAGAAAGTCCAGAAATGAGTCAAGAATTTACTCAGGCTGAGGAAACTGAATCACTTACGACTAATGATTCTCTTACAGCCAATGAGGAAATGAGCCAAGAGCTTCAGCCTAAAACACAAAGCTATACTTATGCTCCAACTGGATCAGGCTCTCCTCAAAATTTAGATGCTGTTATTCATTACTTACAACGACTGAAATCTACCAACTTTCAATCTGAAATATTGAGAAGTGAGAATGAAAGACTTAAGCGTGAGCTAGCAGATGCCAGAAAACAAAATGAAGAATTAAAGAAGAGAGTAGCTACTCTTGAACAGGACTCTAATACGATGCAAGAAGATTATGAGACGCTCATGAAAATCATGAATCGTGCTAGGAAGTTTGTTGCATTTGATGAAGAAGAACGCTCTAATACTAAATTCAAAATGGACCGAAATGGTAATCTAGAAAAACTAGCAGAATAAATCGCTTCTAGCGAATAATTAGAAATATATCTGCCAGGGATTAGGGAGTATGGCAACACACTCGTCTTAAAATAAAGAGAAGCCCGCAAAGCATTAGCTTTGCGGGCTTTTCTTATTGATAGATTTCTATATGATTTAGGTAAAATAACGGATCCTGTGTCCGCTTCGTCATTCCCGGCACCCTTAAGCGGACACTGAGTCCACTATTTTATGAAAAAGCCGGCTTTTCTTTAACTAAAAGGACTGACGTTCCGTTATTCACTGTTTTTTGACCATTTCCACTATGATTTCAGGCAAATAACGGAACCTCTGTCCGCGAAACCCGCTAAATTCCAGTATTTTACCCATATAACGGATTCTGTGTCCGTTTCGCCATCACGGCCACCCTCAAACGAATCCGGTGCCTACTCCCGCCATCAAAATCACGACACCTACCCAAAACTATCCAAAAACTTCCCGTTCCTATCCCTTAAACGTTCTAAGTTCGCTTCGTATAAAGGCCATTCTTCTGGTGTGATGGGTTCTGAGTAAATGTGGTTCCCCTTCTCCTTCAAAGTCTTTAGGAACCGGAACATTGCATCCTGAATGGTCAATGGCTTCCCTAGTAACTCTGATAACGACGCCATCACATTCGGATCGATAACTGGATACGTATATTTTGTTTCTTCACTTTTCTTAGAACGATTATAGAACTCTCGTATAAAAGCTGCACGCTCTGAACCTGAGCCAGTCACACATAGATAGATTTGAACAGCTACTCCGTTCCGAATTCTTCGCTGTGAGATCCCTGCGAATTTTTTATCATTTATACTTAAGTCAAAGCTACCGGGACAATAAGATTGGCTAATTTCTTTAGCCTCTATTACATTCCTTGCTTCGCTGTACATTTCTTTTACCAATTCAACCATGGTTTCATAGCCAAGGTTAATATCTATTTTATTTTCAGTTTCTGGGAGAATAAGAGAGAGATTGAGAACACCTTCATCTAGTAAAACAGCCAGCCCTCCTGAGGTCCTGACTAAATATTGATATTGTTGTTCTTTTAGCCACTCTATTCCTTCATTGAGAAAGGGTAGTTTGGTGTCTTGAATCCCCAATACAACCGTACGATGATGAATCCATGCTCTTGCAACAGCTGGTGATTCACCTTTACCAACAGAAGTGCAAAGTGTATCGTCTGTTGCAAAGGATTCCAACGCATGAAAGTTAGGGCCTAGATTGGAGTGGTCGATGATTCGCCATACGGGTTGTTGTAAAAGATTCGGTTTCATTAGACTTTCTCTCCCAGAATTTTTCTAAAAATTAATATCAATAAGAGCCTTGTCTATTATAGCAAGACTCTTACGATATTTCCTTACTTCTTTATAGTGCTTGGGCAGCTGTGATAATGGCTAGTTTATAGACATCTTCATCATTGCAACCACGGGATAAATCATTCACTGGTGCATTTAGTCCCTGTAGGATGGGACCCACAGCTTCAAAATTACCAAGGCGCTGCGCAATTTTATATCCGATATTTCCGGCCTCCAAGCTTGGGAAGACAAATACATTACCATCCCCTTGTATGGCAGAGCCAGGTGCTTTTTTAGTAGCTACAGATGGTACAAAGGCAGCGTCAAATTGAAATTCTCCATCTAATACAAGAGACGGGTCCATTTCTTTTGCAATTGATACAGCTTCAATAACTTTTTCTGTTTCTGGAGATTTCGCTGAACCCTTTGTTGAAAAGCTTAGCATGGCTACTTTCGGGTCTATATCAAACATTTTAGCTGTTTTGGCACTTTCCACTGCAATTTCAGCTAAATCTTGTGCATCCGGTGAAATCGTTATCGCACAGTCAGCAAATACGTACTTCTCGTCTTCTCTAACCATGACGAAGGCACCTGATGTTTTGCGAACTCCCTCTTTTGTTTTAATAATTTGGAGGGCGGGTCTCACGGTATCAGCAGTAGAATGAGCAGCTCCACTAACGAGACCATCGGCTTTTTTCGTATACACAAGCATGGTTCCAAAATAGTTAACATCTTGAAGAATTTTACGAGCTCCTTCTTCGTCGACTTTTCCTCTTCTACGTTCGACAAAGGAAGCTACTAATGTATCGATTTCCGCATAATTAGAAGGGTCTATCATTTCAATTCCCTCTAAAGATACAGCTACTTCCTTAGCTTTTGCTTCAATGTCAGACGGTTTCCCAAGTAAAATGGGGGTTACTATCTTTTCTGAAGAGAGTCTTGATGCCGCCTGTAGAATTCTTTCGTCTGTCCCTTCTGGAAACACAATTTTTAAGTTTTTTCCTTCAATCTTTGTTTTTAATCCTGTAAATAAGTCGGACATGGTTTACCTCCTTATGTATAATAAACGGTTCTATCTTCCGTTTTCTTTGCACCTGTATCACTACTTAGGATACTCCAATTGAGGCTATTTTCAATCTAAAAGCCGCCGATTGTTTTTCTAAATCTTATATTTCTATTTTTAACAATATTCTAAACCCATACATAGCCTTAAAATGTTCAAATGTTATCCATACAAGAATATGGATAAACTATGATATAGTGAGACTTAAGAAATTAATTACATATTAATAGGAGTGAATATAATGAGTGAACCAGCACTAACTTTAGATGGTTGGTACAGCCTTCATGACTTACGCTCAGTGGACTGGACAGCTTGGAAGTCTTTATCCAGTGACGAGAGAGAAGCGGCTCTTTCTGAGTTCTTTCATTTAATGGAGAAATGGTCTGATACAGAGGCTAATGGACAAGGTAGTCATGCCGTGTATTCTGTTGTTGGCCAAAAAGCTGATCTAATGATTATGCTTCTTCGTCCTACTATGAAAGAATTAAATGATTTAGAGACTGAATTTAATAAAACAAAATTAGCAGAGTTCCTAATCCCAACTTATTCATATGTTTCAGTCGTTGAGTTAGGAAACTATTTACCTTCTGAAGAAGATCCATATGAGAATCCTCATATCCGAGCTAGACTATATCCAGTTCTTCCAAAAACAGAGTATATCTGTTTCTACCCAATGGACAAGCGTCGAAATGGAGAAGATAACTGGTATATGCTTCCGATGGAAGATCGCCGTTCAATGATGAAAAGCCATGGCATGATTGGCCGTCAGTATGCAGGAAAAGTAAAACAAATTATTACGGGTTCTGTCGGTTTTGATGATTACGAGTGGGGTGTAACCCTATTTGCCGATGATGTCCTTCAATTTAAAAAGCTTGTCTATGAGATGCGATTTGATGAAGTAAGTGCGCGTTTTGGTGAATTCGGTACGTTCTTCGTTGGAACTATAGCTAGCGAAAGTCGTATCAAACAAATTTTTCACGTTAATGAATACTAATCAAGTATTGTCATTCAAGAAGAGGGAGAGCCCTCTTCTTTTTTTTGCCCCTTAACTTATTTTATAACTCATATTTTCCCAGTTTTCTCATACATATGAATTAGTGAGTAAATGTCCATCTCCAGGGTATAACCAGTGGAACACTGGAAGATATAAGTCCCACTGTTTCTATGCACCAAGTCGTTCAGATGTCCAACTGTATGTTAAAAAATTCAGGGAGGGATTACATTGTCTCAAAATTACAGCTATCCATATTATCCGTATAGTGGAGCAGCTCCACGCCAGTCTAATCCATATCAATCGTATGGTGGTTACCCTTATCAAGGACAGCAACAACCACAACAAAATGCCATGCAACAAGCAGGGCAACAACCACCAGCAATGAGTACTACCCCATATACCGGTCCTCAAGTACCAGGTATGTTGCCGGTGGAACAATCCTATATTGAAAACATTTTAAGGTTGAACAAAGGGAAAATAGTGACTGCTTATTTTACCTTTGAAAACAGTGATCAATGGCGTTCGAAAGTCTTTAAAGGAGTCATTGAAGCAGCTGGGCGTGATCACTTAATTTTAAGCGATCCACAATCCGGGACTCGTTACTTATTACCGCTTCTATTCATGGATTATGCTACATTTGATGAAGAACTTGAATATGAGTATCCATTTGGGGCTCCAGGTGGAAATATGGTTACCTATTCACCAAGATAAAAAAACTCGCCAAATGGCGAGTTTTTCTTTGTTACGAAAGTTTAAGAGCATAAATCATAAGAAGGACCCACCCTATTAAAAAGGCTACTCCACCTAGAGGAGTAATCGCTCCTAATACTTTGATTTGGGTCACACTAAGTATGTAAAGACTTCCAGAGAATAGAAGAATTCCAATAAAAAATAACCAGCCAGCCCAAGTTAACGAAGCTGAAGCACCTGATTTGGCAATAAGAAGTGCTACTGCAATTAACCCACCCGCATGGAACATCTGGTAGGTTACACCTGTTTTCCATGTTTCCAAATACTTATCTGGGATTTTACCTTCTAGTCCATGAGCTCCAAACGCTCCTAATGCCACTGCTAAAAAGCCGTTTAAAGCTGCGAGAAATAAAAATATTTTCATTTGTTACATCCTCCATTAAAAGTCAAAAATAGAATCTCCATTGGCTCCATCTTCTGTCACTACTTTTTTCGTATTCGTAGACACCGTTTGAAGGGAAGGAGATGGATGGATTGATTCTTTTAGAGGTTGAGCGACTGGCTCTCCCTCCTGTTGATTATCTAGTAGTAGTTCACATAAAGCATGTAAGGCACGAATATGCTCTCTAGCTTGACGGGAGTCCATGCTAGATTTTGCCTGCCGTAAACAATCTTCCATTTTAGTAAATACGGTTTGTTGAGAAATAGTCATAATGTCACCTCTCCGGGGCTGTTAAGCGCATAATTAAAAAATTCAAAAATGATCATCATTCTAGGATCAACCTTTTATAACTAGGATGTTCCTTTTTTCTTATACTTTAAACATCTCGTCCCAGAAGCCCGAAAAACTTCTAATGAAGGAAGTTGTTTTGTTTTAAATCCATATGCCCTGCAACCTCTAGGAAACTTCGGGTCCCACGTTACATAGAAATGTTGACATTGTATACAATTCATTCTTTTCTCAGTCATGATGAACTCTCCAAATCTATTTCATGCTCATTTTCTTTTTCCAGATTAACCCGATCCAAAGTAGCAATGTAGGGATTGGCCATGTCCAGAAGAAAACAGATGAGCCTGGATCAACATCTAGTGATAGAGCAATTAACCACGTAAACGGGTTGAAAAAGATGTAGTATAGAAAGTTCATCCCCATTGGACCTGGTGCCATCGTAATCGAAAGTAATAACGATAATGCCATTAGGGCTGGTGCAGAAACTGACAGAAGCATTCTTTTCTTATTAAAGGAGTCCACTCTCATTTTTACTAGTTTTCCGGCAATCAAGTAAGCAGCTGAAAGTAGGACTAGGAAAATGAGGGCAAAAAGCCTCCCTTTATTGTCACTGTATAAAAAAGCAGTTAAAGCAACCCCTGATAAAATCAAGTGTATGATAAACGACCATATCAAGTTATAAAGCATCTATATCCCTCTTCCTATTCGGGTTTCTATTTGTCTGGTATGTGCCAGTCGACTTCAGTAACATTCCATTTCTTTAATATATGATTTGCCTTGGAAAAGGGACTACTCCCAACGAATCCTTTTGAAGCTGACAATGGACTGGGATGCGGTGACATCAGGCATACATGTCGACTTTCATCAATTTGCACTCTTTTCGCCTGTGCGGGTTTTCCCCATAAAATAAAAATGACTGGCTTTTCCCTCTTATTTAGTAATTGAATAATTTGGTCAGTAAAGACTTCCCAGCCCTTCCCTTTGTGGGAGTGGGCACATCCATCTCTCACAGTGAGTACCGTATTTAATAGTAGAACCCCTTCTTTTGCCCATTTCACTAGACAACCATGACTAGGACTTTTTAGTCCTAAGTCAGTTTGAAGTTCCTTATAAATGTTCCGTAGTGAAGGAGGAATCTTTTCTCCTATGTTAACAGAAAAACTTAAACCATGTGCTTGATTAGGTCCATGATAGGGGTCTTGCCCAAGAATCACGATTTTAACATCGTTATAATCTGTTAGTTGAAGTGCTCGAAAAACATCTTCCTTTTTGGGATATATGGTTTCCGTTTTGTACTCTTCATCCAAAAAAGCGATAAGCTCTTTAAAATATGGCTTTTCCCATTCTTCCTTTAGAAGTTCTGTCCACTTTTCCCCAAGTTGCGGTTTCATCTTTATAAAACTCCCTTAAAATTAAGTATCACTTTCATTATAAAGAAAAGTTTTAGGTTTAAAACCCTTTCGTTTCGGAGACAACAAAACTAGGAATATACATGCGGACCTTTTTTCCTAATAGAGGTGATAATGATGAAGGTACAGGTTGTTGAAAATGGGCTTCAGGCAGCAAGAGTCATAGAGGAATGGATTCAAGAGGGCTACTCACGGGAACTCATTTACTTATTTGCACTTAATGAAAATCGGTCAGAGAACCTGACGCATTGGACGGAAACAGGTGATATGAGCTTAATGGAGTTGGGGTTCGGTGAGACCATTGAGAACTTCTTCCGTCCAAGGGATCGAGAATTATACTCTATGTTTACGTCTCTTGGTATTGATAGTCACTATGCGTATGAACTAGAGGCAGATTTGGAAAGAGGAAGAATTGTGATGGTTGGGGTGCACAAGTAAAAAAGTGCAAGGAAGGTCCCTCGCACTTTTAAAAAACTTTCCTCTTTATATAAATAGATCCAATCAAGCTAAACACAATGGTACTAATTAAAATGACCGTCCATAACGTTGTTTGTGACACGTAGAAAGAGGCATTTTCCCCAGATGGGAACATAGCAAAGAATGGTTGCACCCATGGATAATATGGAGCAAAATCTTCTGAGTTTGCTACTAATATATTTGGAAGAGTGAAAATAACAGCGATTGTAAAAGGTGCTGCAAAACTACTCCAAATGGTTGAAAACCACATTTGGAGTATAACAAGTGGGGTACAAGCTAACGTTCCTCCGATTAAAAATTGGATGGCTAACTCCCACGGAAAGGGAGAACCGAATCCCTTTATCATTCCAATTGTCATACAACCAGCAAGAAGTATGATTTGGGTTACTGTGAGTAGCCCCATGACCACTAGCCACTTAGAGAAAATAACACTTAATCTTGTGACAGGAAGGGATAATAACTGCTTCCATCCCCCATCTAAGTGTTCAAAACGGCAGACAAATGCGGAATAGACACCAACCAGCAATGGGAAAAACAAAAGGGCATGTACTAAAACCATAATCCCAAGAACATCATGCCAAGGTTCCGGCGAGTTAGGAAAGTTCATGTTCAAACCAGCGATGGTTGCGATGGCTGGACTTAATAGAGATAACAGCCATACATTTGTTTTTTTCATCTTCAACCATTCTACTTGTAGTAGCGAAGCTATCTTCATGATGATCCTACCTCCTTATTTACAAAGTCCACTAATGAAACAACTCCTACTAAAAACCCTACGACCGTAGCTAACAGTAAGGTTTCCATTTCTCCCCATGGGGAAACTAAAAACGGCCAAACCCATGGTAGCCACTTTGGTGCAATATATGACCAAAGAGATATGACAGTCCCTAACACCCCTATTGAGATAGCCAAACTCTGATTGGTAAATCGTACAGACAACCAGAGTTGCATGAGGATAATGGGCAGAGCAGCTACAGTTGGTAATGCACAATAACGAATCACATCGTTAATGGGGATATTTGTTCCGAATTTTAGGCATACGCCCAAAATGACCGCGCCCACTGATAGAAGGATAGTAGAAACTACTAACAAAATAAGACTTGTCATCACCTTTGAAACATAAAATTTACTCTTACTAACAGGCAGAGCAAACCATTGTTTCCAAGAACGTGATTGATGTTCCATGTTAGCCAGCATCGAAGTAATAATGGTAGAACCAATAATTAAAGCAGGTACTCCCAAAGAGCCCACATTTTGTAAAAGAGCTGCCCATAGGTTTCCAGTATGCTGTGCAGTTAACCAATCATAGCGGATTCCCCAGTTTACGGCTTGAAGAGCTACGACCCCAAAAGGGCCAAGAAATATGAGCAACCAAATGCCCCTGCGTTTTATTTTTAAAAACTCGACAGACAATAATTGACTCATAGGGAGCCCTCCCCGCTTGTCATTTCCAAGAACAAGTCCTCTAATGTCTTATTCTCTTCTTTCACTCTATAAATGGATACTTCGTTTTTTACTAATATCTCAACTGCTTTTGCCACCATTTCATTTGACGTATCTTGTAAGAATAGAGAATCCTTTTCCTGATTGGTCTTCATCCCACTTGAGAGAAGAGCCTGTAATCCTTTTTCCGGTTTATTAACGGTTACCTTGATTGACCCATGGGATTGAGCCCGTAAATCATGAATAGAACCTTGGTACAACAAGTTTCCCTTTGAAATGATTCCCACTTGTGTTGCTATATGATCAATTTCTGTTAAAAGATGACTAGACACTAAAATACTCATGTCTCGCTGTTTCGGTAATGTTTTTATAAGTTCCCTCATTTCTAAAATCCCCGCAGGGTCTAACCCATTGGTCGGCTCATCTAATATGAGCAACTTAGGATTTCCAAGTAATGCCGTGGCAATCCCTAATCGCTGCTTCATACCGAGAGAATAGTTTTTCACTTGTTTCTTAGCTTCTTTGGTTAGTCTAACAAGGGAAAGAACTTCCTCAATATTGGATTTAGGAACACCGATAATTTTTCGGACACATTCTAAATTCTCAATGGCATTTAAATGACCATAATAGGATGGAGACTCAACCAATGAACCTATATCTCTTAAAATGGACATTCTATTTTTCACTAAATCCTTTCCGAAAATGGTTATGTTACCCTCGGAAGGCTTCATTAAACCTAAGAGCATTCGAATCGTGGTTGTTTTCCCTGCTCCATTAGGTCCTAAAAACCCGTACACTTCTCCTTGTCCAATTTTTATATTCAACTGGTTCACTATGTGGTTTCCCTTTATTGTTTTTGTAAGCCCTTGTGTTTCGATTATATTTTCCATTAACCTCACCTCTCTTTCCATTGTAGATTCCTTGGTTAAAACTACAGGTTAGGTAAGTTTAAATTTCGTTTAAGATTAATGACGGTATCGTTTAATTTTCCCAAATCATGGTATATTGGTACGTATGAAACTGTAAAAGGATGAAGTGCTGTGGCAAGGATTTTATATGTAGAAGACGATACCGAAATCGGCTCCTGGTTAAAAAGAGAGCTTGAGGATTCTAATCATGATGTGACTTGGATTCAGACTGGTGATCAGGCAACCCATTACATTGATCAGGTAGATGCTGTCATTTTAGATGTCATGCTACCTGGATTAGATGGTTTTACTGTGGGTCAACGTTTGAAAAAACAACAGCCTGATGTGCCCATTTTGATGCTTTCAGCTAGAACGAGCGTGGATGATAAATTACAAGGATTAGATTTTGCAGATGATTACGTGACGAAGCCGTTCCACCCTGAGGAAATTTTGGCTAGAATTGAAGTCTTACTGCGACGCTATAATAAGCAGCAAGAAAAGATCATAAAACTCAATCATTTAACAGTCTATCTGGACCAAAATAGAGTGGTAGATGAACAGGGAGAAGATATTGTTTTAACCGGAAAGCAGTTTTATATTTTTCACTATTTACTAAGACATCCCAATCAGATTCTAACAAAAGAGCAAATATATGAAGCAGTATGGGGAGAGCCTTTAATAGAGGGGGATAAAACATTAATGGTTCACATTCGCCATTTGCGCGAAAAAATTGAATTATATCCGAGTCAACCGATGATTCTAGAAACGATTCGTGGGATTGGCTATCGTGTGAAGCTATGAAGAAAAAGGTGAAATTCCGCCAATCTTTATTATCTAAATATATATTGGTTATATTTTGCGCCCTTTTGGTGATCCCCTTTTCTATGCCGATTGTGTCTATTGCTATATTTCTCCCCCTTTCTGAGTTTCAATCTAACCAAAATCCTTATGCCAATCATAAAGACTTAGAAGAGATGTGGCATAGCAAAGCCAAAGAGTTAGATGGGGCGACACCAGAAGAAATTGATTTAGCACTCCAACAACTGAAGAGAGACTATTCAGAGGCAAGCCTTTTTTGGGTGAATCAGGATGGCGGACTCGAACTGCAGCTACCCTCAAATCCTGATTTACCACAGAATTGGACAGCATCTTATACAGTAGAATTTATGAAAAAGAGTTATAATGGGGACCCTTTTACGATTGTTGCTTTTATAGGGAATGCTTCGAAACAAGGCTTTATGGTTTTCCAAGTGGCAAGGGATGCTATGCGGACAGAATTAGATGTTATACAAGATAAATATGGTTCCGTTTACTTCATTGGTGTGCTAGTTATATTGGTCGTTTTTATGATTTTTTCTGGTTGGTTTTTTTACAATATCAGAAAAAGACTGATCTCATTAGAAAAAGCCATGCACATTGAAGACGATACCCCGCTACTGCCTGACCCTGTTTCCATCATTAAAAAAGATGAAATAGGGGCTCTTGAACAAGCTTTTAATGAAATGGTTTTGAAGCTACAGCAAAGTCGAGAAAGAGAGCGAAAAGAAGAAGAACTGCGAAGGCAGCTAATCGCCAATCTATCTCATGATTTACGAACACCGCTAACAACGATACGAGGCTATGCCTATTCATTGAAAAAAGAAGGTTTATCGAGTGAGGGAAATCAATCATTACAGCTTCTGGACCAGAAAATTTCCTATATGGGAAGACTAATCGAAAATCTATTATCCTATTCCCTCTTAACCTCAGGTAAATATCCATATAAGCCGGTCAGGCAGGATCTAGTTCGTGTCATTAAAACGGTCTTAGCCTCCTGGTATCCCGTATTTGAGAAAGAGGGGTTTACGATTAACATCGATTTGCCTGAAAGCAAAATCCTAACTGATATTGATGAACATTGGTTACAGAGAATGCTGGATAATTTGTTTCAAAATATATTAAGACATGCAAGCGAGGGAAAATATGTTGGGGTTCAATTAGGAGTTTCCGAATCGAAATTCACACTAACGGTTGAGGATAAAGGACCTGGAATGAACGCAACCTCCAAAGAAAAAGGAGTAGGTGTCGGTCTATCCATTATTTCCCTTATGACAAAAGAATTAGGATGGAAATGGGACATTGAATCAAGCCAAGCTGGAACTAGAATGATTTTCACGAATTCCTTTCCCCTTTTTAATGAAAAATAATACTGGTATAATGTATTTCGTAGATTTCCTATCAGGATTGTCTAATATTCATATTCTCTTACATAGGGGGTAATAAAATGAAGAAGGTATTTACTCTTGCAGGTTCAGATACAAGTGGTGGTGCTGGAATCCAAGCTGACCTCAAAACATTCCAAGAGCTTGGCGTATATGGAATGACAGCACTCACAACCATCGTAACGATGGATCCAAAAAACGGTTGGAATCATAATGTATTCCCAATCGAGCTTAGTACGATTGAAACACAACTAGATACCATTCTTTCTGTCGGCATCGATGCTATGAAGACTGGGATGCTGGGTTCCGCAGAAATTATTGAATTAGCTGCTAAAACCATTGACCAACATGGGCTAGAAAAAGTTGTAATCGACCCAGTACTTGTATGTAAAGGTGAAAACGAAGTTCTACACCCTGAAACAGCTGTAGCTCTTCGCGAAGTACTTGTACCAAAGGCAACTGTAACAACACCAAACCTATTTGAAGCTAGCCAGTTAGCACAAATGAAGCCTCTAAAAACGGTTGAAGATATGAAAGAAGCAGCTGGCCGTATTCACGAACTTGGTGCTAAGTATGTAGTTGTTAAAGGTGGAGCAGATGTTGCTGGTAACTCTGCTGTGGATGTCCTTTATGATGGCTCAGACTTCACTTTACTTGAATCTAAAAAGCTAGAAACTACTTACACACATGGTGCAGGTTGTACGTTTGCAGCAGCTATTACAGCTGAACTTGCGAACGGGGCAGACCCAAAGGCAGCTATTGAAAAAGCAAAAGCATTCGTTACGGATGCCATTGCGCATGGCTTCCAGTTAAACCAATACGTTGGACCGGTTATGCACGGTGCTTATCATGTATATGGTGAAGGTAGTAAGAAATAGGTATTTGGAAAAGAGCCTGGAATGGGCTCTTTTTTGTTGGGGGAGCAGTCAATATAAGGGGCACCTTTTGGCCGGGATTGCACCCTTCATACCCAGAATTGCATCTCCACATCCAGAATTACACCTCCACACCCGGAATTGCACCTTCACACCCAGATTTGCACCTTCACACCTGGAATTGCACCTCCACACCCGGAATTGCACCTCCACACCCGGAATTGCACCTTCACACCCAGATTTGCACCTTCACACCCAGATTTGCACCTTCACACCCAGAATTGCACCTCCATACCCGGAATTGCACCTTCACACCCGGAATTGCACCTCCACACCCGGAATTGCACCTTCACACCCAGATTTGCACCTCCACACAACCCAAAACCCCATTTTTATTAAATTCCAAACTAATCCCTTCGCATTTTCCCATCCTTTTTAGTAAAATTATTAAAAAGAACATGCACGTAAAGGATGGAGGGAATGTTTTGAAGCCTGTTGTAGTGGGTGAAGTCCAAAGAAAACTGGAAGAGTTTAAAAAACAAGAGGTTTATATTCACTTAGAAACCACGAATGGCGCCTATGCATCACATCAGGATGAGAATTTTTTCTCTGCTGGTGCGTATATCCGCAATGCAAAATTAGAATATGAAATCGGAAAGATTACGGGAGATGGTCCATATCGTGTCGGTCTTAAGCTCCCATTTGGTTGGGTATATGCGGAAGGAATTACTGACTTTGAAATTGATGATCAGGATCGCCTGTTAATGGCAGGCCATGATTTCCAAGGAAAACTTGCAGTTGCCCTTCAAATTAGTAGAAACCCATTTAATTAAGAAGCGAAAGGAGTCTAAAATATGGAAAAGGAACGTCACGTTTTAGTTGTATTTCCACACCCTGATGATGAGGCCTTTGGAGTGTCTGGTACTATCATCAATCATGTTCAAAATGGTACCGGGGTTACATATGCTTGCCTAACCTTAGGAGAAATGGGAAGAAATATGGGTATTCCTCCTTTCGCTACTCGGGAATCCCTTCCTCTCATTCGTAAAGAGGAGTTAAAGGACGCAGCCCGTGTGATGGGAATCCAAGATTTACGTATGCTTGGTTACAGAGATAAAACGGTTGAGTTTGAAGACGATGAGCTGTTGGCCGAGAGAATCCATTCTATCATTCAAGAAGTTAATCCATCTCTTATTATCACATTTTATCCGGGTTATTCTGTCCACCCTGACCATGATGCTACAGGTCGAGCTGTGGTCAAGGCCGTATCATTGATACCTGAAAATGACCGTCCTAAATTACATTGTGTCGCATTTTCAAGAGATTGCGTCGAGAAATTAGGAGAACCTAATATCTATCACGATGTAAAAAATGTGATTCAGCAAAAGGTAGATACCATTAAAGCACATAAATCCCAAACACAGCTAATGGCAGCTCAATGGGAGGAAAGTATAAAAAACAACGATGAGGAAGTCATCAATCGGTTAGGTACTGAACGTTTCTGGACCTTCCAATGGCAAAACCATGCACCGGCTTAATGGCCCCTAAAAATAAAGGATGCGGAGAGAAATATATGCTTTTTCTCCGCATCCTTTTTTTCATTCTTAGCCGGACACAGGTTCCGTTATTTTTATGAAACTGCCGGTTTTCTTGGCGCAAACGGACCCTCGTTCCGCTATTCGACTGTTTTAGGGCATTTGATGCCCATTTTAGCCAAATAGCGGATTTTCTGTCCGCCAAACACTCAAAAACACCCTCTTTTGGGCAAATAACGGATCTCCTGTCCTTTTCGCCAGCTAGCCGGACACAGGTTCCGTTATTTATGACTCCTCTTAATATGAATCGAAAATTTATAACGATCCGCGCGATACACTGTTTTCACATACTCAAACGGCTTACCTTGTCTCGTAAACGTTCTTCGATTTATAACCAAGACGGGTTCTTTTTCTTTGATTTGAAGATGCTTCGCTTCTTTCTGCGTGGCTGAAGCCGATTCTATGGTTTGAAAGGCATCATCAATCCCAAGGCCTAACTTCATTTCGACATATTCATAAAGAGAATGATTCATAATCTCTTCCGTTAAACTCTTCATTAAATTAGCTGGAAGAAAAGTGGTTTCAAATGCCATCGGAATTCCGTCGGCCAACCTGATTCTTTCAATCTTGTAAACCGGATCATAATGAGATAGGTGTAACTGGTGAGCGACTTTTTCGTCAGCAGGAATGATCTGAAAGCTGACAGGCTGGTTGCTTGGGGTAAGACCTCTTGCTCTCATCTCTTCAGAAAAGCTTGTCACACCATGCAGGGTTTGTTCAACCTTTCGTTCCATAACATACGTGCCGCTTCCTCTTTTACGGACTAGAAATCCGGCATCTACTAAACCATTTACCGCCTGGCGAACCGTCATTCGACTCACCGCGAATTGTTCTGAGAGCTCTCGTTCTGAAGGGATCACGTCACCCGGTTGCCAATCTTCTTCTATTTTCTTTTTCAAAGCTTGTTGAATTTGATAGTACATTGGCAATTGGTTTTCTTCGTTTCTCACAGAACTCCCTCCTCCCACCTATCTGGACTTGGAACTATCTTACAAGATGGAGAGGAAGTTGTCTATACACAGAACCCTCACAATCCTGGCTTTAGCTTATTTTACAATAGCACTCCCAACAGGAGCTTTCCTCATAATTAGACGAGTTATAAAAAGCAATACAACCCCTATTCCAAGTAGCCAAATATATTGCAAAATCGCATCGTTCGTTGCAAATCCAATAAAAAACTCAATGAGTCGGTCTCTACCTTGAGGTAATATAATCGCAATAGCACATATTGCAATCACACTATATCCTCCAATCAAACCAAACCTAAAGAACATAACTCCTAAGAAAAAGAAGAAAATCAAAACAAACAAAGCTAGCACACCATCTATAAAAAATCGTAGAATCCAAGTATCCTGTAATCCTGTTAATGTTGAAAAGTGAAAAAATTGAATTCCATTGATCTTTAGTACATCTACTAATTTGTCAAATATGGTAATCATAACATTGTGGAATGCAGACATTACGATCGCAAGCAAAAGAAAGTAAAGTGAAATTCCGACAAAATAGTTTCTTCTCGTTCCACCCATCTTTAAATTATAGGGGAACGTGTCCCTAACCGTCAGAAAACCACTTATTCCACAGAAAATATAAACTGCAACCGAACTACTAAAAATCATTATTGTTCCCTGACCTAAAGTGAAGGAAATCCCTGTCCCTAAAAGCATAAATCCAATCAGCACACTCCAAAAAATAGTGAGTGGTTGTCGTATGTCAAATAATGAAAAGGTTAGTACTGCCTTCATTTGTTTATTCATACATGCTTTCTCCCTTCTCGAGATGAAGTTAAATAAACCATCAATTCCTGAACTGGAAGCGAATCTACCACTAATCCTAGATTTCGAGCAGCTTCTCTTCCACCATCTTGGCTATACACCACAGCCACCTCTTGACCAGCAAATGACTTTCGGTGAATGACATTATATTCTTTGGCGAACAGGTCAATAGCAGATGTATCTCCTTGTACTTTATAACCATGTTCTCTTAGTACTTCTGCATCTTCCTTTAAAACTAGCTTCCCTTGTTGAAAGATCACCACTTGTTCGAATAAATTGCTGACTTCATCAATTAAATGAGTAGACAAAATGATGGTCCTAGGGTGGTCTTCATACTCTTCTAGTAAAAGCTCATAAAACCTTTGTCTGTGCACTGCATCCAAGCCAATGTAAGGTTCATCAAAGATAGTAATTGGCGCTCGGGACGCTAAACCTACAGTGATTCCTAATGCCGATTCCATTCCCTTAGACATTGCTTTTATCTTCATATTTTTATTTAAACTGAATTCCTCTAATAAACGTTCCGCAACTTCTTGGTCCCAGTTTGGATAATAGAGTGAACTGACAAGAAGAACCTCTTTAATTTTTAACCCCTTCTTAAAATTTCCGCTCTCGTTAATTAAGCAAATGGATTCAGTAATCTTCTGATTTTCAAAAGGCTTTTGCCCATCAATCAGTACCTCTCCACTTGTTGGAAGGATGTGCCCTGCCAACGTTTGCATCAGAGTGGTTTTCCCTGCACCGTTTCTTCCTAACAACCCATAAATTTTATTTTTTTCAAGATCAAAGCTTACTTGATCTAGCGCATTATTTTTACCATATGCCTTCGTTATATTTTTCACTTCAATTTTCATGGTTTGTCCCCCTCTCCAACATATCCTTTAACTCTTGTGTACTAATGTCTAATTTTTCTGCTTCAGACCTTAATGGAATGATAAAACTTTCGAAAAACTGATCTTTTCTTTTTTTGACCAGCTGCGCTTTTGCTCCTTCTGCCACAAACATACCGATCCCTCTCTTCTTATAAAGAATCCCTTGATCCACTAATTGATTGATTCCCTTGGCTGCCGTCGCTGGGTTAATTTGATAGTGGGCAGCAAATTCATTGGTAGAAGGAACCCGGTCCCCTTCTCTTAAAGAGTCGTTAATGATACGATCTTCAATTTGTTCTGCAATTTGCTGAAATATGGGTTTGCTATTATCTAGTGATGAACTCATAAGGCACTCCCTTCCTTGTTCTTGATGCTGTATATTCTCGTTAGGTTATTAGGTTCATTACTTATGTAACTAACTATAAAACTAAATAACCAGTGTGTCAATATTTTTTCCAAACAATTCCTTACCAATAAAAAAAGACCCTCATAAAGAGAGTCTTATGATTCCTCTGAAAGAGGCACCGACACTAATTTATCATCGGCGTCATCTGGATTACCTCTTCCGTCTGTATTGTTCGTTACAAAGTATAGGATATCTTGATCTATCCAAACATCCCGCACTCGGCCATATCCTTCGATAAATTTTTCAAGCTTTTGGTTTTGGACATGATAACGGTACACTCCGACTCCTCTAAGCCCTGCAAAGTAGATCCATCCTTTGTGAAAGTCCATTCCGGATGGTGCCCATGTTTGACTTCCAGAGTGGATTAGCGGTGCTTCCATTCCCTCTCGTTTTTGATCACCTGATATAATCGGCCATCCGTAATTACGACCCGCTTGAATGATATTGATTTCATCCAGGGCAGATTGTCCATGCTCCGTACTATACATGGTTCCATCCGGACTCCATGTCAATCCCTGTGGATTCCGATGGCCATAGCTATAGACATAGGAATTAGGAAAAGGATTATCAGTTGGAATCGTGCCATCAAGGTTCATTCTTAAAATTTTACCGTTAATGGACTGAGGATCTTGAGCTGTCTCAGGTACAGTTGCATCTCCTGTTGTCACATATAGTTTTTGGTCTGGTCCAATTTGGAGACGTCCCCCGTGATGGAAAGTACTTGCAGGGATCCCGTCCAAAAGAGGCTTTGTTTCTACCCATTGATTCCCTTCTTGTTTCAAGATTGTCAGCCGGTTAAATAAGTCCTCACCACGTTGGTATGTATAATAGGCATACGCCTCTTTTGTCTCTGTAAATCGAGGGGGAATAATAAATCCGAGTAACCCTGCTTCTGGAGTTTGTGCTAACCTTTCCTGTAACTGAACCGTTTGACGTGATTTTGTTTCTCCATCATACATATAGATGTATCCAGTCCGTTCTGAGATGTAAAAAGTATCGTTGTGCTTTTGGATGGACCATGGTGTTTGGAGATTGCTTAGGAGAATCTCATGCCCCGCTCCTGTCACAACAGGTAGAGCTTCTCGACTCTCCTCCTTGCTTTCTTCTTTCTGACAAGCAGTCAGGACGACACAAGCAAAAAACAACACCAATAAAAGCATACTTTTTACTGTGTTCAATGCATCCACTCCTACATTAGATTCATATATTTTGTAATCGCTCTAGCCACTCCATTTTCATTGTTGGTGGAAGTGATGTAATGGGCAATTTGTTTCACTTCTTCAGCAGCATTCCCCATTGCTACAGCTGTTCCTACAATTTCTAACATCGATAAATCGTTTAGCTGATCACCAACGGCTAAGGTTTCTGAAAGAGGGATTCCTTTCTTTTGGACAAATGCCTCTAACGCAATACCTTTCTGTGCGGATTTATAGTTAATTTCAATATTGCCGAATGCAGATGAAGTGATGGCTAGATCCGGATCTTCTAATTCTAGCGCAGCTTTTTGCAACGCATCATGATCTTTATCAAATACGAGCAGTTTATAAAGTTCGAAAGACGGTTCATCTACCAATAATTGATAATCTTCAACCACTTTCACATGTCCCTCTTCAAACCGTTTACGAGCTTCCTCCTCCATTTCCATCCATGGTACCGCTTCTTTGTTGGCTGATTGAAATAAATCTTTTAGTACGGCTAATCCTAACTTTGGATCTCTTGTATAGGTACCAGAGTTGGCATATAGCTCGTAATAATAGTTCCTTTCATCCAATTGATTCATGACTTTCTTAGCTAGTTCAGATGGAATTGGATTGGAGTATACTTTTTCACCTTGTTCATTTCTAATTTCCGCACCATTTACACAAATAATGGGGCATTCTAATTTTGCTTCTTCTAGAACGGAAGCTGCTTCAAAATATGAGCGGCCTGTTGCTACGATGATTTCAATTCCTTTTTCTTGAGCTTGCTTTAATGCTGTCTCGTTTTCCTTACTTATTTGTTGCTTTGCATTTAAGAGAGTTCCATCCATATCTGTTGCGATACAGCGTAACATATTATCAACCTGCCTTTATGTCTGTTTTCATAGTATGTCCTTTCTAATGTTTTCATAACTTGGCTTTTATAATCAAGCAGGTTGATTTATCAATTAAAAAAGCCCAGGCATCACCCAGGCTTGTGGTTTAAACTTGTTGAGTTCCTTTATTTTGTGCAGCTTTCCAATTCTCTAACACGGTCTTTTCTTTTTCCTCACTTAATCCCGCTCTTTCTAGCTTTCTCGCTGTCTTTGTAGCCCACTCATAGGTATCTTTTATTGTTACTTTAGGGTGTCGGAAGGTTAAACCATGTTGTAGTGCTTTTTCAATATTGACCCCGTTGTCTCTTTCCGAAACAGCGTTTGTAAGTGGGTCGGGTGTTGATTCTGGAATCCAAAGTGGTAGCTCAATCCAGGGTTGAACTTGTTGGGATAGTAAGAAGTCTTCTGGAACCCAGGTTGTTTCTGCATGATTCTGAAAAACCTCTTTACCATCATCAATCAAGTTTTCCATCGTATAGACGTTTTCAGGACCTGTCGCATTAAATACACCGGTCATACGGCTTTCGGTCATCTTCACAATCCATTCAGCCAAGTCACGGACATCTATAAACTGAATTTTTTTACTAGTTCTTCCTGGTGCTAGAATTTCACGATTTTCATGGAATCGAGTTGCCCAATATGTAAATCGATCTGTAAGGTCATATGGTCCAACAATTAGCCCCGGTCTAACAATAAGGCTCTTATCTGGAATCTCACGTAATACCTCTTGTTCACACAAATATTTTAAATGACCATAATACTCCCCAACATTTTGATTATCTAAATTTAATTCTTTCAGTTCATCCTCCGTAAGAGTTAAGATATCCCCTGTTTCTTCTTTTATCTCGTCTTCAAATACAAAACGGGAATACACTGAAATCGTTGAAACGAACGCGTAAAAAGAAGTATTTGCCTTTAATGCCATTACTGATTTCCGAACAGTGTGAGGGTGGAAGCCACAAGTATCAATGACAGCATCCCAATTTTCCACTTCCAGTTTTAACAAATCCGTTTCTCTATCCCCTATGATTGTGCGGACATTCGGAAAGACATCCGCGTGGTTTCCGCGGTTAAAAAGGGTTACTTCCCAGCCCCTTTCTAATGCTTCCTCAACGATCCAGCGACCTAAAAATTTCGTACCACCGATTACTAAAAGTTTCATTTTTTTCTCTCCTCCTCAACCTCTTAAGCAGCCATAACCTTACTCTAATAGAAAAAGGGTCCGACAAATGTATGTATATAACTATTCTAGGAACTGCTTCGTTTTCCCTTTTTGCATAAGAAAAAAGGACGTTTACTTATTTTGCTAAAGGGGAGGAAGTAATCGAGGGTACTCATCATTTCGTCATTTTGTGGAAAGCTAGTCTTATTGAACTTTGCATGGGGAGGAAAAATAAATTGAATAATGACAAGGGAATTTGGAATAATCCCGTTTTTTGGGTATCTGCTATTATAGTTCTTATTTTAGTGCTATTTGGGGCTATTTTTCCTAAAGTATTTGAGGAGAGAGCCAATTATCTCTTTGAACTAACGACGCACAATTTTGGTTGGTTATATTTACTTGGGGTATTACTTTTTGTACTATTTCTCCTCTTTCTTGCCATTAGTAGGTATGGAAAAATCCGTCTTGGATCAGATGAAGACCGACCTGACTATCCGTTTTTCACATGGATTGGAATGCTTTTTTCTGCAGGATTTGGTGTAGGGCTTGTTTTCTGGGGGATTGCTGAACCCATGAGTCATTTCTTTGAAACGCCAATGAGGGATGTGGAACCCTTAACGGAGGAAGCCGCAAGACTTGCAATGGGGTATTCCTTTTTCCATTGGGGAATTAGTCAATGGTCTGTGTTTACAATTGTTGGCTTAATCATAGGGTATCATCAGTTTCGAAAAAAGGATGATGGCCTCGTTTCAACTTCACTGTCCCCTATCATAAAAAATGGTGGGATTAAAAAATTCATAGATATTTTAGCTGTGATTGCCACAGTAATGGGGGTTGCTACATCTTTAGGGCTTGGAATTTTACAAATTAACGGTGGACTGAACGCTGTATTTGGTCTTGAAAAAAGCACGCTCGTCCAGCTTTTGATTGTGCTTGTGTTGTTAATTTTATATCTGTCTTCTTCGACTACTGGTCTAAACAAAGGAATCAAATGGTTAAGTAATTTGAATTTAGCTTTAGCCTTAGTATTGATGTTATTTGTGTTCTTTACTGGACCTTCTGTATTTATCTTAAATGCTTTTACTGTAGGATTAGGGGATTATATTTCAGACTTTATAACATACAGTCTTCGAATGCAGCCATATAGAGGAGGTACATGGGTGCAGGATTGGACCATCTTTTACTGGGCGTGGGCCATTGCTTGGTCACCATTTGTTGGGGCGTTTGTTGCCCGAGTGTCGAGAGGAAGAACAATCAGAGAATTTATTATGGGGGTATTAGTTGTACCACCACTCATCGCACTTATTTGGATTGCGGTTTTCGGAGGTACAGCCTTACACCTTGATTTATTTGAGGGAACTAGCATCGCTCAAGCTGTTAACAGTGATATAACCAGTGCATTATTTGAAACGTATAAATATTTGCCTCTTACACAAGTCATGTCAGTTCTGTCTATTTTTCTAATCTTAACGTTTCTCGTAACTTCAGCTGACTCGGCCACCTATATTCTAGGGAGCATGACATCAAAAGGGTCACTTCATCCACCATTGATTGTGAAATTTATCTGGGGAACTCTAATTTCTGCTATTGCAGCTGTTCTGATTATTGCAAGTGGCTTGGAAGGGTTACAAACCGCTTCCCTTGTTTCTGCCCTACCATTCACTCTCATTTTAATCGCCATGTGTTTTTCCTTGTTCAAGTCTTTACGAAAAGAGCCAAGAAAAAAAGTAGAACGTCGCTAACAAATAGCGCTAAAAAATAAGCATTGGTTTCCTCAGGTGACCAATGCTTATTTACCTTGGCATCTGACTTAAGTGTTCATGGATCATCTTCCATTTCCCATCTTCTTTTACCATAGAATTTGTTCCTCTTCCACGACCTTCTCTTTCCGCTCCATTGTACACTCCTCTCCAATAATAATGATAAATACAGGTAGCCATTGATTCTGAATAACTGAGCCACTCTACATCCGTAATTCGGTAGACTTCATCTTGCACTGTTCTCCAATTCCGTTCAAATGCATGTTGAATCTCATCCATACCACGGTATGTCCCTTCTGAGAAAAGATAAACAGCATCATGCTTAATGAACGGACGAACTTGGGCAAAATCATGGGTATTTGTTGCTCTTTCATATTCTTGAATAAAATGATTGAGGCCTTTTAACACAGATTCTCCCCCCTGATTTTTCAAAATAGTTTGACTCTTAATTCGACAAAACCTTTGAAAACCCTCTTTCTATTCATAAATAATTACAATATCAAAAAAAACGCATAGATCAACTATGCGTTTTCAACTTTTAAATAATTGTGTAACTCTTTTTTCATCGACCTTTTCTACATACTCTCCATTCGTAAATTCATGGATGACTCTTCTCCAAAATTTTTGCGCAGGTTGATTAGAGGCCATTTGGAAGACTTCCCACTCTCCTCGGTGCTCACTAAACGCGGTAATAGCAGCTTCTCTACCGACACCGAGTCTTCTAAATTTTTTGAGTACAAAAAACTCCGAGATTGAAAAATAGTTGTTACCTTCACTCTTTTCTTTGCTAACTAGAGCAAAACCAGCCAGCTTTTCATCATAATAAATGAAATAAGGATAACGCCCTTCCTCTTCCCAGTATAGGTGGGTGTATGGATAATCTCCGAATTTTCCAGTTTCCGTTACATCAGCTGAGTTAAACTCCGAGAAATCATAAAAATAATACTGTAGTAAATTTTCTAAAACTGGCTTCTGGTTTAACTGGATTGAGTGAAGGGTTGTTTTCATCGTTACGTTCACAGCTTTACCTCTCCATCATATAAATGTTTTTTTACAACTTACACATACTACAAACGACTACTCCTGGTCACATTCAAAGCAGATAATACTTCCGTCTTCCTGAACTGCTCCGTTAAAAAAGCCGTCTAGACAGTAAATGTCTTTATCACAAATAGAGCATTTTCCCACTAATTCCTTCATCACTTAGCCCCCTTTAAACCTTATATAAATGAGGTCATTACATGAATGAATTACTTTCCTACATCAATTCGCAATATCAAATGAAACTTACTAAAATAAAGTCCATTAACCATTCGACTTACCAAGCACTGACTCAAAATAATCAAAAACTAGCGATTAAGATTCGCGCTTCACAAGAATCCTTGTTAAAAGAAGTGTTTCTATACTCTTATCTATTAGACCAGGGCATTCCTGTCCCTACTGTGTATTATTCGATGAATGGGGCCGTTATCCCTTTTCATAATGAATGGATTTCCATTTATTCATGGGTGGATGGTTCTCCCATCTTCCATCATACTTCCTATCTCCATACTAATATTTTTTATAAATATGGAGTCTGGCTTAGTCGCTTGCATAAAGCTTTAGCGAGTTTGGAAATGCCACTTAGTGAATCGAACTTTCTATTTCAAGTAGAACAATGGGCTCTCCCGGTTTTTGAGAAGCATTTTGATAAAAAACAAATGCAAACCTTCAACCAGATCCGAGCTACATGGAACTCGCTTGAAGATAATTACCATGCTCTACCCTCTCAAATCATCCACCGAGATTTTCACCCTCGGAACGTTCTTTTAAAAGAAGAACAGTTAGTTTCCTATTTAGACTTTGAGCTGTCTCTGATGGGTGTCAGAATCTTTGATATATGTTATTTTCTTTCTGCCGTACTTAAGGAAAGCTTTACGCAACTTACTTCTTCTCAGGAATGGGAAGAAATCTTTGTTCAATTTCTAAGCGGGTATCAACAGAGTACGCCCTTTACAGAGGTTGAAATCCAATCGATTTTGCCTATTCTAGAGACTATCCAAAGTCTATTTTTAGCCAATTATTTGGGGAAGCATGACAATATTCAGGCTGAAAAACATTGGCATATACTCAACTACTTATCCCACTCTAAAAGTTTCTTTTCCTCCACACTTCCCCCGAAAATTATCTAATCCTTCTGTCCATGTATATCGATTCTAATTCAGAAGGATGATAATAAAGAATCTTATGAAGGAGGTTCTACGTTGTATGGCTGATTACAAAAAAATAGCTGAAGAAGTAGTAAAAGCGGTTGGGGGAAAGAATAACATTGCTTCTGTTTCCCACTGCGCCACTCGTCTTCGAATCATGGTCAATGATAAAGAACAGATTGACGAAAAAGCCTCTGAAGATATCGAACTTGTGAAAGGCGCATTTTATAACTCTGGGCAGTACCAGATCATTTTCGGAACGGGTACTGTAAATAAAGTATATGAACAATTTAGGCATATTGGAATTACCGAAGCCTCTACTAGTGAACAAAAACAACAGGCAGCCCAGCAGGGGAATGGATTCCAAAGAGCGATTCGAACCTTCGGAGACGTTTTTGTCCCAATCATCCCTGTTCTTGTAGCAACTGGGCTATTTATGGGGGTTCGTGGGCTTGTTACGCAAGATGCCATCCTAGAATTGTTTGGAATGACACCTGATGATATCTCTGCGAATTTTCTCTTATTTACAGAGGTTTTAACAGATACAGCCTTTATATTCTTACCTGCTCTCGTCGCCTGGTCCACATTCAGGGTATTCGGGGGTAGTCCCGTTATCGGTCTGGTGTTAGGACTGATGCTCGTAAGCCCTTCTTTACCAAATGCTTGGGCTGTAGCTTCGGGGGATGCTAACCCTCTAACCTTTTTTGGGTTTATACCCGTTATTGGCTATCAGAGCTCTGTACTACCTGCCTTTATAGCTGGGATTGTCGGTGCAAAACTTGAACAGCAAATTCGAAAAAGGGTACCCGATGCACTGGATTTAATCCTAACTCCTTTTTTAACACTCTTACTGATGATTATTTTATCGTTATTCCTAATCGGACCTATCTTCCACATAGTGGAGGAATGGATTCTTGCCGCTACTTTATTCTTATTGGACCTTCCGTTTGGACTAAGCGGTTTAATTATTGGGGCGGTCAATCAAATTATTGTTGTAACAGGTGTCCATCATATTTTCAACTTTATGGAGATTCAATTACTGAGTCAGCTTGGAAATAACCCGTACAATGCCATTATCACCTGCTCTATTGCGGGACAAGGTGGAGCCGCATTAGCTGTTGGACTTAAAACTAGATCGGCTAAGCTCAAAGCTCTTGCGCTTCCATCATCATTATCTGCTTTTCTAGGTATTACTGAGCCCGCTATTTTTGGGGTTAACCTTCGTTATTTCAGGCCATTTATCATGGGGTTAATTGGTGGAGGAGTAGGAGGTTTCTTCGCTTCCATCTTCGGTTTAAAGGCAACAGGAATGGCTGTTACCGTTATCCCGGGAACTCTGCTTTATTTAAATGGACAAATTCTTCTATATCTTTTAGTTAACTTAATTGCAATTGGAGTTGCTTTTGCCCTAACTTGGTTATTTGGTTATACAGATAAAATGCATGAAGAATTACAAGGAAGTTAAAAGAAAAGAGCTATCCCTTTCATAGTTGGTTTTTTGGCATTAGGAGGTTCACCATGAAAGACCAAGAGAACAATCTTATTCGAAAAGCTTATGAAGAAATAAAAAAGAAACAACACCTTGTGAAAAAGGATCCATATCGACTCAAGTTTCATATCATGCCTCCTGTTGGTTTGTTGAATGACCCGAATGGATGGATTGACTATAAGGGGCGGTATCATCTTTTTTACCAATGGAATCCCTTTAAAACTGCACATGGGGCAAAATTTTGGGGCCACTACTCATCAGTTGATTTGGTTCACTGGGAGACTGAGCCCATTGCCCTTGCTCCTAGCGATTGGTATGACAAAAATGGCTGTTATTCAGGAAGTGCTATTGAACATCAAGGGAAAATGTATCTTTTTTATACCGGGAATGTAAAGGATGATAACGGAAACCGTGAAACCTATCAATGCCTGGCCATTTCCGATGATGGCGTTACCTTTGAGAAGCATGGGCCAGTCATTCATCTTCCTGAAGGGTATACCGCACATTTTAGGGATCCAAAAGTATGGAAGCATGGGGATCAATGGTTCATGATTATAGGGGCTCAAACTGTGGAAGAGAAAGGAGTAGCTGTCCTTTTTTCATCCAAAGATTTATGGAATTGGAACCATATAGGTCCGATTGCAGGAAATGGTCTACAACAATTAGAGGATTTCGGTTACATGTGGGAATGTCCGGATCTCTTTTCCATGGGAGACAAAGATGTATTGATTGTTTCTCCACAAGGGTTAGAGCCAAAAGGAGATTTGTATCAGAACATTTTTCAAACCGGGTACCTTGTTGGAAAACTGGATTACCAAAGTGGAGTATTTAAACATGGTTCGTTTATAGAATTGGACCGAGGGTTTGACTTTTATGCTCCACAATCAACCCTCGATCATAAAGGTCGAAGAATACTGTTCGGGTGGATGGGAATGGCAGATAATGAGGAAAATGCTCACCCCACTGTGCAACATGAATGGGTTCATGCACTTACTTTACCACGTGAATTAGTGTTACAAAATAACAAGCTCTATCAAAAGCCGGTTTCTGAGCTTACAATGCTACGGGATGAACTCCACTCGTTTCCGGATTACAAACTTGAAGGGGATCACGTAGCTTTACCAGGCGTGGACGGTATCATTATGGAGCTGAATATCGACCAGCTACAAGTTGATGAAAAGTTTGAAATTCAATTCAGACATGCTGCCATTCTTCAGATTCATCCTAAGATAAACAAAGTATCGTTAGGGCGAAAAAAATTCAATTCTACCGATTATGAATACCGTCATTGCTCCATCTCGAATGTAGGGTCTTTAGACGTCTACCTTGATACTTCTTCGATTGAAGTATTTATTAACGGAGGGGAAGAAGTATTTTCTGCTAGGTTCTATCCTGATCCGGAAAATGAGGAAATCCTATTCTCCGGAAAGGCTGAGTTTCACTTGAAAAAGTGGGATTTAAAGATATAGAAAAACCACCAAATTTTTTTGGTGGTTTCTTTTTATACAAGTTCTGCAATACCTTCAATGTACTCAATCTCACCAATTAACTGTTCCTTAATTCTATCAACTACTGTAAAGTCCATCGCTTGAATATAAATGTCTTCTAGTTGATCGTGGAAATTTTTAGCCTGAGCAAGGAATGAGGTTCCTTCTTGCATCTTATTTTTGTATTGTTCTGCAATGAGCCCGATTTCCTCTGCATATTTCTCGTCCGTTCCAGGAGTCACAAGCTTCTCATACATATCTATAATTTCATCACCCGTACGTTCTGGGAAGTATTCATGTGGGGCCGTGCTGTCAAAAATAGCGATTCCAATTTCCCTGAAAATTAACATATCCAAACTATGTGGATCAAAGCCACAGTGGTAAACTTCCACATCTAGCCCTTTTTCTTCAGCTGCAGCTGCAAGCTTTTTCAACAAGGTTGACTTTCCGGTTCCCGCTCTTCCCTTAATAAAGAGCCTTTTTGGAAGATCTCCGGTTAGGTTCGGCACAAAGTCTACTGCCCCTTTTGGAGTAGCTGCACCTAGAAAACGATGCACCACATTCGATTTCTTATTGACTGAAATACTTCCGAACAATTGGTACGTTAACTTCTCAGCCAATTCATCTGCTTTATCATAATTCATATTATCGATATAGATCTTTTCCCAATCATCATGGATCTTCAGTGCTTCCGCATAGGACCCATAGGCTGACTCGTATGCTTTTTTTATCTTTGCATTGATTTCATTTATTTTACTTTTTTGCAAAGCTAGCTTATTGGAATCCCATGCCTCTCCCAAATTGACATAATCCTCAACTGCCCCTGGTGCCTTCGGTTCAATTACATGAGGAGCTGTGCCGTCTACAATCCCTACTTTCAACTTCGGAATGATGACACCATCAATCGAGTTATTATCTGAAGAACAGTGTAGATATTCGATGTCGTACCCTTTTTCACTCCACACCTTTCCAACACTCTTCATTAAAGTGGACTTTCCTGTACCTGGACCTCCTTTTAGAATAAACAAACGATTCAATCCTTGAAGGTTCGAGTCATACAAACTATAAAATCCTTTTGATGTATTTCCACCAGCATAATAATTTAATATTTTTCCGGACACACTCAGCACTCCTTTGTGGATTATTCTACATCCATCCCGTCACACCTTTACCATATGCAGTAGAGGGTTGTTAGGTGAATGCCTAGGTGTAGGTACCATTTCTTTGCAAAAAAACCAATTAGAGCTTTTGGCTCTAACTGGTTTTCATTCATCCATCTATCTTCCTTTATACATCTTCTTCTGAGACTTCGATATATTCTTCCATTTCTTCTTCTCTTCCAGGTGCGCCTTTTGGTCATTCTTCCGTTCAATATAAGCTAATTCACGTTGTAATTTTATATAGCTTTCGTATCTCTTAGGATCTAATTGATCATTTTCAATGGCCGCTTGCACAGCGCAGTTTGGTTCCGATTTATGCTGACAATCACGGAACAAGCATCGGTTCTTTAATTCTTCGATATCTTGAAAGCCTTGTTCAAGACTGTCTCCCGCTTCCCAAAGCTGGAACTCCCTCATACCTGGAGTATCGATTAAGATTCCTCCACTTGGTAAAACAATCATTTCTCTATGTGTGGTTGTATGTCTTCCCTTATCGTCACCTTCACGGATATCCTGAACCTGTTGAATCTCTTCTCCATAAAGCGTATTGATGAGTGTAGATTTCCCCACTCCAGAAGATCCTAATAAAGCAATAGTCTCTCCGGGTTTAATACATGCAGAAATTTCTTCAAGCCCTGTCTTGTCCTTGGAGCTAATGACAATAATCGGCACTCCAAAAGCGACAGCTTCCATCTCTCTTATTTTTTCTTCTGTATCCTCACAAAGGTCAGCTTTACTTAAGACAATAACCGGGGAAGCCCCGCTCTCCCATGCCATAATCATAAATCTCTCTACTCTTCTTGGATTAAAATCATGGTTCAACGCATTTACGATAAAAAGGGTATCAATATTGGTTGCCAAGATCTGTTCTTCTGTTGTCATTCCTGCTACTTTTCTAGAAAACTTACTCTTCCTCGGAAGGATTGCATGGATGCTAGCCCTACCTTCAGCGGGTCTAGCTTGGATAACGACCCAGTCTCCTACAGCTGGATAGTCTTCTCTATTTACTGACTGGAACCGCATTTTCCCTGTAATTTCTCCTAGGAGGATCCCATCTTCAGTAAAGATGCGGTAACTACCTTTATGTTCAAGTCCTACTCTTCCGACTGTGAAACCTTCTGCTTTATATGGTAAATATGCTGTTTCTAATTCTGTATTCCAACCTAATTGTTGTAAATTCAATGTGTTTTCCTCCGAAATCATGTTTGTTTTTTTAAAATAAAAAAAAGACCGTTCCCACGGCCTTAAATAAATAAAAACCACGAGCTGAACACACAGCCCGTGGACATGATTATGGATTGAATGATATACAAATCAAGCGTATTGATTAGAATACGTTTTTAACGGGCTGCGCTATGAAATTGATTGCAATAGGCTTCTTGAATAATTTAGTCATAACACATCACCCTCTCACATTTTGAATTCGCTTTTATTATATGTCACTCATTATAGAAAGTAAACATATTTTTAACCATTTTTTTCTAATCAGTTATAGTGTAGAGAAGAACATTTCAAGATTGACCTTCATAAAATAAGGGTACAAGCATAGAAACACGATTTCGAACAAGGAGGTATTTAATTTGGAACTATTATTATATTTACTTGTTGGTGGTATTATCGGTTGGTTGGCTGGAGAGCTTCTTAGTAAAAATGTACCTGGTGGCATCATTGGAAATGTAGTGGCAGGTATCATTGGTGCATGGCTTGGAAGCAGTCTGTTTGGAAGCTTTGGTCCAGCTATTGCTGGAATTGCCATTATCCCGGGGTTATTAGGGGCCATTATTTTTGTATTTTTACTAGGGGTGGCCATGAAGGCAATAAAATAAAAGAATCGGGATTTAGTATTGTAGCGGGCTAGCCTCTGTTTAACTCGCGGACTCTGGTTCCGCTATTTCTATGAAAAGACCGGTTTTTAAGGTTCAAACGGACTCTCGTTCCGCTATTTGGCTATTTTGTGGCCTTTTTGCGTCGTTTTTTACCAAATAGCGGATCCTCTGTCCGCCAAATCATAAAAAACACCCTTTTTAGGCAAATAGCGGATCTCCTGTCCGCTTCTTTAACTATAAGGACTCAGGTTCCGCTATTTTTACCAATTGCCTGCTATCCAGGGCCAAACGGGCTGCTTTCCGACCGTTTGAGCAGCAACTTACTAGACACTTAACCTAATACATACTCAGACAACACTTTTTGAACTTCATAAATATTAAGTGACTTGTTAAACTGCTTCTGAATTGGAGTTGTATTGCTCGAGATATAAATCTTTAGTTCAGCATCTAAATCAAAGGTCCCTGCTGTTTCTATGCTGAAGTGAGAAATACTTTTATAAGGAATTGAGTGAAACTCCATTTTCTTCCCTGTAACCCCTTGCTTGTCTACCAATATCAACCTTTTATTTGTAAAAATAAAAAGGTCACGAATAAGTTTGTAGGCCTTCTCAATCCGCTCATTGCTCCCTAATAAATGACTGAAATCCTTTTGTACATCCTCTAATTTTACCTCTGAGGCATTTCCCATTAGACCATCTAAAAACCCCATAGTCCCACACCTTTCACTAAGTATTCTTTTCATACTTATTCTTGTATGAGACTAAATTTCCTATTCTAGCTATTTTTTTCATTTCCTCGCTACCAATGTAAACGTTTTGGGTAATCCCATGTCGTGCGATTTATGATTTGGCTCTTCCTCTAATGTCTCGATTGTTAACCCGGATTGAGCTGCAGATGTAACAACTTCTCCAATTGTCCATTTTCTTTGTAGTACCGTCGAAAGTACTTGTTTATGTTCCTCATCAACATGCTTGGAGAAGGCTACTTGATTTTCTTCAATTTGAGGATCAAAATAGTTCCCCGTTACTTTATGCTTTTTTCCAGTAGAGGTAATGAGCTTCGTTGAGATTGGATGGAATTCATGAAGAATGAATTTCCCTCTATTAGATAACATTTTTGCCACTGTTTGAAACAATGGATATAGATCAATAAAATAATGAAGGACTCCTAACTCCATTAACACGAAGTCAAATTGCTGGTGGAGTTCTTCCTTCCCATCAAGAGCTAAGATATCCTCCACCCAATACTCAATGGAAACGCCAGCTGCCATGGCAACCTCTTTCGCATATTTTTCATTCTCTTTTGAGAAATCCACGACTGTTACATTAGCTCCTAGCTTTGACAGAGCTACTGCCTTTATCCCGTTTGACCCCATTAAATGAGCCACTTTCTTGTTTTCTACTTCCCCGAAATATTTATAGAAGGGATGTAGTCTCCACTTAGGGTTACCTGATATCTTATCTGCCAAATGTAAAGGGTCTCCGTAACGCTGAACAAGCGCATCATACTGGTTTTGATTCCAAGCCGCTTCATTATTAGAAGTGATAGATTGCTGTTTATCAAATAAAAATTGATGAATGGAAAGTTTCTCTGCCTTACTTACCTCTGAGTACAAATAGGTATATAAGGAAGTACACCAGAGTTTAATCCCTTCATGCTCAACTTGTATTCTGTAAGGGTTTGTTCGAACTGTCATATTAAACAAGCATTCCAGCTGGACTTCTATTCTGTTCCAAGTGAAGTGAAAACTTGCTTTAGTGGCATCCTTTTCGACCTGAGAAGGATGATGAGGTTGAAAGGCCTGATACACCTCGTTCAGACCATCCCATTGGAATTGAACCCGTACAGGGAAATCCTCTGGAACGTGAACGCCTTGGACCCACAATGCCGAAGTATCTACAAAAGAATAAGACACGTTCAACTCTTCAAATATAGAAGCAATATAGTGGATACAGGATTGTAGATTCGGATCGTTTACTCTCATAGTTCCTCCCGATTCGCTAGTTGTTGAATTTCTTCAGATTCATATATCCAGACTGGGGATGTAGCTTCGCTCAAGGCCGTAACTACCATTCCCTTTGCAACTTCCTTACCATATATGCCACGGTATCTTTTCAGTTTGCCAACCAATGCAAATTTCAGGAACGAAACAACCGATATTCCTAGTCGTTCACCTAAACGAAATTCTTCTCGATTCCCCATTAAAATGGATGGTCTAAAGATCGATAACCTGGGTAAGTTTAAAGATTGTAGAGTACCCTCCAGTTTTCCTTTTACTTGATTATAAAAAATAGAAGAAGAAGCATCTGCCCCAATGGCTGAAATCACTAAGTAATGCTCCACACCATGTTGCTTGACCAGCTTGGCTAATTCAACTGGATATTCTAAATCAACCTTTTTGAACTGTTCCTTTGTCTTTGCCTTCTTTATGGTTGTTCCGAGACAGCAAAAAACATCATGATACGTCCGGTTAATGGCTTGAACTGACAACTCATCAAAGTTAATAATCTTTTGATGAAGCTTTGAATGTTGAATTTCAATAGGTTTTCTCACCCATACTTCAACAAAGTCATAGCTTGTATCCTCTAACAATAGCTTGACCAATTCCTTACCTATCAAACCCGTTGCTCCTACAACTAAGGCAGATCGTCTTTCCATCACTTTCCCTCCACAGAAAAACCCCTTATGAAAAGGGGTCTTTTATTATTCAATAATTGGATTGCCTAGAAGTTGTTCTAACACGAATTGAACCTCTAATCCTCTGTCAAAAGTAACCAAATGAGCTTCCTGACCGTTCACTGCTTTCACAACTTCATCTATTAAGCCCATGAGGGAATCTTTAGATTCAAGATTGATTGGAGAAACTCCTTCTGCCGTTTCTTCTTGTAACTGACCCCAGTTTACTAGGGAAAGAACCCCTTGATCTCCATAAACTTTGAAGGCTAAATGCTCTTTTTGCCCAATCCCACTCAAACCGTTAATTAAAATGGGCGTGCCATCCGATAATTCAGCATGAGCGACAATGCTATTTTCACAAGCCTGAGGATCTTCAGGATATTGGATATGCGAATGAATATTCGTTACATCCCCTAAAAGATCAATCATCAGCTGAACAAAGTGTGGCGAAACCTCACGTACAAAGCCACCCTGTTCTCTTCCAGCAATCCAAGGGTTCTTTTGCCAAAAACGTGGCCATTCTTGGAAGTACATTTGTAGTTCCACTCTTTTAATATTACCAACCGCTTTACTTTGTAGCTTATCCTTTAGCACGGAATATGCAGCGCTATATGGTGTTGGAAAGTTCATCGCATGGACCACAGTCGCCTTTTTAGCTGCTTCAGCCATCTCAGCTGCTTCTTGATAAGAATTAGCTAATGGCTTTTCACATAAAATATGTTTTCCAGCAGCGATCACATCTAAAGCTATTTGATGATGGAATTTTGGTGGTACCGCTATGTATACAAGATCTATGTTCTCGTCTTCCAATATTTCTTGGTAATCAGAATAAAAATGAACATCTGGTAAACGTTCCTTAAAAACTTGAGCTCTATCAGCATTCGGTTCACAAATCGCTGCGACTGTTGTTTCGTTATGTTCTAAAAATTTATTTAGTAGTCTTTCTCCGACCGCTCCTAATCCAATGATCCCTACACGTAATTGTGTCATTTCTACACCTCTTTTGTAAAATCTAGTTTAATCATATAGTTGTAAGAATGTTTTATCAATGGGTAGTAGTTCTAGAGACAAGAAAAGAGCCACCTTTTAGTGACTCTAATTTCTTACTAGAATGTGCTAATAAACTGAATAATGGCAGGACCCAACAAAACAATAAACAAGCTAGGAAAAATAAATAATACAAGAGGAAAAAGCATCTTAATAGGGGCTTTCATCGCCTCTTCTTCTGCTCTCTGTTTACGTTGCTCTCGTACTTCATTAGACTGAACACGCAATACTTGAACCATTCCAATCCCAAGCTTTTCCGCTTGAACAATACTACTTATCAGTGTTCGGATTTCTTCTACAAGAATTCTATCTCTAACACCAATAAGCGCTTCCCTTCTTGTTTTTCCTAAACGTATTTCTTCCAAGGCTCTATGAAATTCCTTTGGTAAAACTCCCTCTTTTTTAGCAACTACCTTACTAATAGCTGAGTCAAATCCTAATCCAGCTTCCAGACTGACTGTTAGCAAATCTAGGAAATCTGGTAGCTCTCGAAGCGCAAAATGGTTTCGAGTTTTTATTTTTTGATTTATATAGTAATAAGGTAAATAGCTAGCAAGCGCTATTCCAATACATACAATTATAATAATGGCTCCTATTTCAAGCCCTAGAAGCAATCCATATCCCACACATAAGAAAGGAAATACTAGCAACAGAGCGATTTGAAGCATTCGATATTCGGCTGTCCGCATACCGAAGGGGTTTCCAGCCTGCAATAACTTCAGTTCAAGTTTTTCTTCCTTATCGTTTGTCCTCTTTTTTAATAATATTTTTCGACCATGTTTCCAAATAAGTTGAAAAAGTGGCTTCACTGAAAATCTGCTCGTTTTTTCTGCAGGAACGACTTCCTTTTCTTGCGCTTGATCCACATAAAAAACAGAGGAGAGTCTTGCCTGTACCTTTTTCTTCTTATCAACTCTTAATATATACAGTCCATACAAAAACAAGGAGACTGTAAAGAAAAACGTAACATACATCATTTGACTACACCTCTATAGTGGTTAATTTTCGGATTAGGAAAAAGCCAATAACCCCAGAAATAGTAGCTGATCCAACTAAAATAAGACCTATTGTATCCGAGAATAAAGTACCGATATACCCTGGTTCGATTAAATAAATAACAAAAGCTAAAATGACCGGTAAGAGCCCAATTACAATGCCCGATAATCTCCCCTGTGCAGTCAAAGTACGAATTTGTCGTTGGATTTTGTTCCGATCCATAATTGTATCAACTATCTTTTCAAGTACTGTGGCTAGATTTCCACCTACCTGACGTTGGATAAGGATGGCCTGAATCATGAGGTCTAGGTCTTCACTCGGCATTCGCTCCTTTAAACGATTGAGCGAATCCTCTAAACTACTTCCATATTGCATCTCTCTTAAAACAGTCTCTATTTCTTCTTTCATCGGAGAAGCAGATTCCTCTACAACCGTTTGAAGTGCTTGTGGGAAACTAAAGCCCGCCCTCAATGCACCCACAACCGTTGTAATCATGTCAGCTAATTGTTCATTAAAACCATTTACTCGGTCGCGCTGCTTCTTAATAACGACCCATTTCGGTGCCATAAATCCTAACGATGCTCCGAGAACTAAAAATAATACATTTCCACTAATAAGGAAGAAAAAGCCTCCTCCTAGTGCTGTTGACATCCACTGAAACAATATATATTCCTCAGGTTTTAAGGGAACTCCCGCACGCTTTAGTAATGTCTCTAGCCTTGAGTTTTTTTCCTTCGTTAAAACCTGTTCTTGAATTTTCTTGGTAGCTAATCGTACCTGAAGAACCAAGTTAAATGTTTTCGGTGACAACTTCTTTTTTGCACTCTGTTCTAGATACTTTTTCATCCTTCTTTGCATTCGTTTATCGGATAAAAATATCATTTGAAAAATGGCTGTAAAAAGCAAAAAGGATGAAAACATAACCATTCCTATCAAGTACCATTTCATACTGGCCAGTCCTCCTCGTCTAAGAAGACACTCACTGGAATATTGATACCGGAAGTTTCCAGTTGCTCATAAAACTTTGGTCGAACCCCTGTAGGAATGAGTCTACCAATAATCTTCCCTCTTTCATCTACTCCTTCTTGTTGATATGTAAAGATATCTTGTAGAACAATGACGTCTCCTTCTAATCCCTGTACTTCCGTTATTTTTACAATCTTCCTTGTACCATCCTTTAATCTAGATTGTTGAATGATTACATCAATTGCTCCAGCTATTTGTTCTCTAATGGCTTTTACGGGAAGCTCTACACCCGCGAGAAGTACCATGGTTTCAAGTCTGGCAATCATATCTCTAGGACTGTTAGAGTGACCTGTAGCAAGGGAACCATCATGCCCCGTATTCATGGCCTGTAACATATCTAAAGCTTCAGATCCACGAACCTCCCCGATAACAATACGATCTGGTCGCATACGGAGGGAGTTCCTTACCAGGTCACGGATGGAAATGGAGCCTTTTCCTTCAATATTTGGTGGTCTAGATTCGAGGGACACGACATGCTCTTGACCAAGCTGAAGCTCTGCTGCATCCTCAATGGTTACAATGCGCTCATCGTTCGGAATAAAATTGGATAATACGTTTAGTGTAGTTGTCTTACCAGAACCTGTCCCTCCACTTACAAACACATTCAACCTTGCTTTTACACAGGCATCTAAGAACATAGCCATTTCAGCCGTTAAGGTTCCAAATTGAATGAGGTCATCAATTGTAAATGGGTCTTTAGAGAATTTACGTATAGTTAGAGTAGGTCCATTCAGTGCCAAAGGAGGTATTATTGCATTTACACGGGAACCGTCTGGTAAACGCGCATCTACCATCGGACTACTTTCATCAATTCTTCTTCCAATAGGAGCTACAATTTTTTCAATGACGCTCATTACATGCTCATGGTCTCGAAATGTTATATTGGTAAGTTCTAATTTACCTTTTCTTTCACAGTAAACGTGACTTGGACCATTAACCATTACCTCTGATACATCTTCATCTAGCAAAAGGGGGTTAATAGGACCAAACCCTGTTAAATCGTTAATTAACTCATCAACGACTCTCTTTCGGTCGACCTTACCTCGAAATGTTTCATCTTCTTTTATGATTTCGATGGCCATTGCATCAATATTTGGAATGATAGCTTCTATTTCTTCATCCTCTTTCATTTCTTGTAAGATTTGCTTATGGAGGAGATTTTTTAACTCCTGGTGTTTATTTACAGGAGATTGATTGGTTTTTTTCTTTGGAGCTTCGGATTTTCTGGACTCACGGAAAACAGCCATTAAATCCTTTTTGGGGGATGCAACATCCTGAGTCTCTTCTTGAGTTGCCTCTACTGAACTATCATTCTTCTGCTCCGGCTTTTTTTCTTGAATACGACTTAACAAACTCATGTCAGCGATCCCTCCTTTTCCTTCTTTCGACCAAATAATTTTGATAATACTGATGGTCCCTTTGTTTGAATTGGCGCTATTTCTCTTCTAGAAGTCAACTGTTCTGCAATTCTAAAGTAAGATCTAGCTACATCCGACTTAGCTTGACTAGTAACAAAAGGGATCCCTATATTTAATGACTGCGAAGCAGTTTGAAAGTCATTAGGTATAAGCATTTGCTCTTCAATTCCTAAGATATCAGGAATATCTTGAGCAGAAATAACACTTTCCATTGTTGAACGATTAACCACTAATTGAACTTTATCACTTAGTTCAAGAATATTTAGTGTTTCTAACATAAGCTTCGTATTTTTAAGAGTGGCCATTTCTAAGTTTGTAATAACAATAATTTGGTCTGCTTTTTCTAGAAGTTGAATGGACTTTTCGTTAATTCCAGCACCTGTGTCCACAAGCAGGTAATCAAAGTCTTGTAACATGAGTTCTGTTACCTTTTCTATCGATTGCTCCGTAATTAAATCAGCATATTCTGGGCGATCTGGTGCCGGTAGCACCTTAACACCTGAATCATGACTACATAGGTAGCTATTCAGAGTGGGGGCATCCAGCCGATCCATTTCTTCCACTACATCTTTCATCGTAAATGTTGATTGTAAATCCAATGCTAACCCGACATCACCAAACTGGAAATCACCATCTAACACACCAATTTTAATGTTCTTTTTCCTTAAGGCAACGGCTAGGTTTACCGTTAAAGTTGTCTTTCCGACGCCTCCTTTAGCACTACAGACCACAATCATTTCGCCTCTTTTTTTCTTCTTCTCTGGTTGTTGTACTTCTTCAGTCATGACTGTCACCCCCATTTCTCTCCGTTTTATTCATTAGAATCCTTCTTAACGTCAGCTACGATTCTAGTGTGAATAGCTAAATGTAGATTTCCTCTTTCTAATGCATTGACTAGCTTTACAGAATCTGATGGATTTATCTCCAAAGTTACTGCACTGTATTCCTCATGAGGTTCTTCCTCATTTTGTGTTTCAATCATTCTTCTATTTACCGCTAACACTCTAACATTCTCTAGTAACATCTCAGTTCTTACTACTTTTTCTTGTCCGATTTGAACAACTTCTGAGAAAATGACGTTAACCTGATCTTCAGGTTCTACTAAGTTTGAAACAGATTGTACAAAATTGACACCAATAGAAACAGCTGTCATACCTTCATTTAATTTCCGTGATACAAATACTGTTTCTTCTTTTTCATCCATTACACGGTGATCTAATAAGACTTCTCCAGGTTCAATGACAGCAGTTGCATACTGACCACTTAACCCCTCCATACTTTTGATCACATTTGAATGAAGCCCTTCAGTTGGAACTTCAATAGTCATTAGCTTTTCGGTGGAAATGACTTCGTTTTTTAGAATCTTTTCCTTAGCAGCAACTACTGTAGTCAGATTTTGCTTGGCAACTGTCTCCGTATCAAATTGCTTCATATAATTAAAAAATAAAACTGTCGTTACAACACCCATTAGTAAGGCTAACATTAGTATAATTTTTGATCGCATTTTTCCCCCACCTACTACTCTGTTAATCTAATGCTGAATGCACCACGATCTAAGGCTCCTGGTTCTTCGTATCCAGTTCCAGTTCGCTTTATAAACATACCTCTTATTGATGTATCATGACTGTCCATAGGATCCGTGACATAAAAATAAGCAAATCCTGTAATTTGTACCTCTTTTAACTGATTTCCAGTATGATTAAGGGGTTTATAGACAGGAATTAAAATAACCCTAGAACAGTCTCTCACATTAACGTCTCTTGGATTTTCTTGACATCCATTAACTCTTTCTCTAATAACCGATCTAGTTTTTCCAGCGATATTTCCTGTTTGTGTTTCTAACACATCTCCAACTTTCAACTCATCTTGATATCCATGACGTAAATTGTACTCGTAGGTAGCCGCACCTGTTCCCCCTAATGCTAATACCCCAAAGTTACCACTATCTACATCCTGCTGATCCACTTTAAGCTGGTATTCCTTGTAGTACTCAAGCATTATCGATTCATCGATTCCTAACGGGGCTGCACCTACAGCTCGACCCATGGTTCTTAATTCTGCTGTAGCATGAGCTTTGACCATTACCTGGTCCTTCCCTAATAGCTTGGAAAATGCAAGAGACACCGGGACCTCTAAGTCCACTTCTACACTTTTGGGCATCTCGATACCCAAGTTTGTTAACGAGACTTCAGTGTCGTGCTGGTCAATGACCGAGTATACTATTTCTTCAACCTTATCTTGATTATTGGTTAACTCTTGTGCACCAGATAGAGCGGCGGCATTAGCAACTTTTTGCAAATGACTTTTCGTTTGATAAACCATTCCACCATCTATAACTAGCCCTGTAATAGCAAGCAAGGCCATCAAAGCAATAGATACAAGGACAAGAGCGTTTCCATTTTCCTTCTTCCATAAACCTATCAATCTACTCATAAAACACCTCATTCTACCCGAATGGTTGAATCCGCATGGATTACTACCGGGTTAGGTATGAATTGGTTCAAAATAGGCGTAATCAGTTTCAATGGATAATCTATTGAAACTTGTACATATTCACCAGATGTTCTAGCATTCTCTGTAGGAGAGATTTCAATCTCTAAAAGTGCTGGGTCTCCAAGCTTAAAGTAATCCCTTGCAAATTCACTAATTTCAGTGTCAGACTTGCCTAACCCGCCTAATCTAACTGCCTCCTGAGTAGCTAGGTGTAAATGAGAAGTTGAATATAATACTCTACCTAAATCAATAACTCCTGCCAATAAAAGAAGTAGTAACGGTAAGATAAGTGCAACTTCTACCATTGATTGTCCTCGCTCATCTCGAATCAAACTAGACTCACCCCACTTAAGAAAAAGCTTAATAATGCACCACCCGCAATGGCTACTCCATATGGGTACGTCGCTTTATAGTCTTCTTTTGCTATGGTTAAAGGGATTTTCACTCCTTGCCTGATTCCAGAGAGGGAGTACAGAATGGTTTTAATCCTCGCTAACACTCCTCTTCTAAATAAAAGAACAAATAGTGCTAGTAAACCACCTAACAAAGCCATGTATAATGCGGTAATTAAAACAAACACTGTTCCCTTCATGGCACCAATAAGTGCTAACAACTTAACATCACCAGCACCAATTCCACCTAACAGATAAGGAATTAAAAGAAGCCCCATTCCTACAAAAAATCCAAAAATACTAGATAACAAACCTTCCCATCCTGTACTAAAAAGGTGAATAAACAACGTCAATAACAAGGATGGATATATCACTTTATTGTAAATTCTACGTTCCTTCAAATCTGTTAAAACACAAATGACTAATACTACGCAAAGTAAAATATCAATTATATTCATTTAATCTCACCTTCAAAGAGGTTTTAAAATTCAATATTGATACAAAAATAGTCTCACGTCAGACGTAAGACTATTTTTGTCATATTTAAAGGTTGAACACCTTTCTTCATTAAGAAGCGGCATCATTACCTTGGGAAACAATTGAAACCGCTCTGTTAATCATTTCAGCGATTTCTTCTTGTAAAGTTAGTATAGACGCTAAAGCGGCTACAGCTATGATTCCGAGCACTAAGCCATACTCCGTCATGCCTTGGCCAGTTTCTTCTAGCCATAGTTTTTTTAACATCTAATTATTGTGGAGTTGACCCGTCGCCTGTTTCACGACCTGTTACTGCTGTTACAACATTATCAAACATTGTTACGATTTCTTCACGAAGTAAAGTTAGTGCTCCTACAACCGCTACCGCAATAATTCCTAATACTAAACCATACTCAGTCATACCTTGTCCTTCTTCTTCTACGAATAAAGCTTTCATTTTTTCCATCATGTTTGTTTCCTCCTAAAATTTAGTTTAATTTTTGTTTTTTACGATCTTTTCTTTTGCTAACAATATGTCAGGATTCCTACTTTGTTGGAGTTACCGCTCAAGTGAAACTTGATCTCCAACCTTTGTTTCTGTTTGGCTAATTGTGCCGGATGGGAGCTCTATAACAGAATTTGCATCAGCATAAACCTTCCCAAACTTCCCTGGTTCGAACGATTCATCAACAGCTACTACAACATTGGATTCGTTTAAATAAAGGACATCAATGTCATAGTTCATAAAGAATGTGTGGATAGATCGGCAGGGTTTAATATGCAAGCCAACACCTTCTTCTAAGTCGGCAGTGAACATCAACCCTCTTAACCTTTTAAAAAACTGATAGGCTGGGTTTACATGTTCCGCAATGATCTCCTCATTGCGTAAGTTGACAAGCTTCACTCTTTCACCTCCGCTCCTATAAAAAATAACCCCGCCTTTACCGAAAGGGAGGTTGCTTCGAAGTCGTTTACAATTTTAGAGAAGTAAGGAGGTTAGCAAATATACTATAAGGACGGATGAGTGGATCCTTACCTTCTCTTCAATTGTTCACGACACCCTGCATCTTTCGGTAACTGGCTGGCATAGTGTCTTTTCAAACACCGTAGCCCCTGTAGCTTTGCGTCATTGGCTTTCACCAATTTTGCCTTTGTCGAGATTCAGCATTTGTTGTCCGCCTGATCTCTTGACACCATCATATAATCGACAGAATCAAATTGAAATCGTGCAATTTTCACAATTTTTTCAATAGTCTCGTGAGACCTCAACATACATTGATGATTCTATTTTCCTTTGTTTTTAACTTCCAGAAGAGGAGAAGGCAGGAGTCCGAAATTCTTAATAGGTCTATCTTCTTATTTTCAGAAAAATTATCCAATTCAAAAACTCATTTTCTTGGAGTGAAAGACCTAATGAAAACTTCCAACATTTTCTTTAAAAAAATATGAAATTTCTTCATTAGTCGACAAAAATGGCCAAAAACAGGCGTTATTTCGGGTTCCGGCACTTCCCCCCCTGTCTTTAGACTCAGAAAAAGGATAGTCCGTTCCACTTACTTTTTTCCGTAAAACCACTTTTACAGCATTATTACTAGCCAGAACCTAAGCATGTTCAATAAAAAAGCCTCTCATTAAAGAGAGACTTCCTGTAAAATACTGTATTATTTCATTCCTGTTAAGGTAATTCCTTTAATAATTTGACGTTGGAAGAACAGGAACACAATAATGAGTGGAATAACCGCTATCGTAGCACCTGTCATAATTAACTCCCAGTAATCTTCGTTTTCACCGGAGAAGTAGGCAAGCCCAACCGGTAAAGTCCGTAGTTCAGGATTCTCAATAACAATTAACGGCCAAAGGTAAGCGTTCCAATTTCCAAGGAAGGTGAAAATACATAGTGCAGATAGCGCAGGTAATACCTGCGGAATGGCTATCTTAAAGAAAATCTTAAACTCATTCATTCCATCTATTCTAGCCGCATCTAGCAAATCTTCAGGAATGGACTCCATAAATTGCTTCATTAGGAAGATTCCAAAAGCAGAGATGACCCCTGGGAACATAATTCCCCAATAAGTATCTACCCATCCTAGCTCTGTTGACATTAAGTACCATGGAATCACTAACATCTCGGTAGGAATCATTAACGAACTTAGAATGAAGATAAAAATAATATTTCTCCCTTTAAAATGGAACTTAGCCAAGATGTAACCTACGAGCGTATCAAAAAATGCCACGCTGAGTGTTGTAATAACTGCGACGATCAAGCTATTCAGAAACCATTTTCCAAATAATGTATCTTTAAAAATTTCAATATAGTTTGCTAGAGTTGGGTTTTCAGGAATGAGTGTAAGTGAAAAGACCTCTAAAGGCGTCTTAAACGATGTAGAGATCATCCATAAAAACGGGAATATCATGAAAACCGAACCTAAAATTAACAATGTATATACAATGGTCTTTTTAACTCTTTTTGACTTTGTCATGACCCGTTGCCTCCCCTCATTAGTAATCAAACTTTCTCGTTAGTACTTTCATTTGGAATAGCGTCAAGGCTAAAACAATTAAGAATAAGATAACGGTCGCTGCTGATGCATACCCCATCTGAAAGCGCTGGAAGGCAAGCTCGTATATATAGTGAACCATAGAATTAGTTGAATTTAATGGTCCACCCATTGTCATATTTTGAACCTGTGTAAAAGTTTGTAGGAAGGCGATACTTCCGATTACGGCTGAAAAGACAATGGTAGGATTTAATAAAGGTAATGTAATCCGACGGAATTTTTGCCAGCTGTTAGCCCCATCAATTTCCGCTGCTTCATAGAACATTTTTGGAATGTTTTCGAGTCCTGCTAAAAAGATAACCATCTGGAAGCCAATGCCTTGCCAAATCATGGAGGCAATAATGACATAAATGGCTTGATCAGGTGAGCTTAAAAATAATTGTTTTTCAAAACCTAAATCTATGAGGACATTGTTAATAATCCCGTTATTCATAAACAACCATTTAAAGATCCAACTCACCGCAACAATACTAGTAACATACGGGATAAAGTAAATAACCCTGAAGAATCCAACAAATTTATTGATTCTTTGAAGTAATAGGGCAATTCCCAGACCTACTATTAACTGTCCAGTAACCCCAAAAATGACATATACAAATGTATTTTTAAGTGCTTGTCGAAAAACTTCATCATTAAATAAGCCTATGTAATTTTCTAATCCCACAAATGGCTTTACATCCGATAAGATGGTCCATTCATGGAAACCGACATTAAAGGTATAAAGGGTGGGAGCAAAACGAATGAAGATGAAGAAAAGTAAAGGGATGGCCAAGCTACTGTATACAAATATTAACCTTTGCTGTTTTAGAGAGAGCTGTTTCTTTTTTTTGTTCTTCTTTTGCAATTTTGTGTTTAATTCAGTTTGAGCCACAGTTAGAGCCCCCTTCTATTCATTAAATTACAAACGCTTTTCGCTTACATTGTTGCTTTTAGACAATAGTTTATTCTACTAACAAAGTACGTTGATTTCCGTTGCAGGTGCTTGCTTTCCGTGGGCGGTCCGGGAGCCTCCTCGTCGCTGTCGCTCCTGCGGGGTCTCCCTAGTCCCTTCCTCCCACAGGAGTCAAGCACCTTCCACTCCAATCAACTGCAGTTGGACTTTGATTGCAAGAAACAACAATCATTGCGAAAACAGCGATTACAAAATGGATAGAGAGACCCGAGAGTCTCTCTACGCCCATATTTTAATTTCTCTTACTCCAGTAGTCATCAAACAGCTTCTGCGTTCTTTCGACCATTTCTTGGTATGCTTCCTCTATTGTTGCTTGACCTAGCACGACCTTGTCAGTTGCTTCCATTACATAATCTCTTTCAAGCGTCTCATCAACAAAGAAGTGAGCATGTGCATCTGGTAGTTGTTGAATAAATGGTCCAATTTTTTCATCATTTAGGAACTTATCTTGCATCGCAACGGCTTCTTTAGCTGGAAGCTCTCCAACTTTATCTAACCATCTTTCCATAACGTCTTGACTTGTTAGGAACTCAAGGAACTTCGTAGCCGCTTCTAGCTTTTCCCCTTCGACTTTCTTTGTAATTCCGTTTGCCCAGAAAGAAGACTGGGTAGCCGCTTCTTTATAGGAAGGAAGTGGAGCCACACCGTAATTTAAGTCTGGAGCGTCGTTTGCTAATGTTCCTAGACGGAATGAACCATCTACGTTCATCGCAGCAAATCCTGTCTTAAATGCTGTAACATCATTGGTATAGAAACCTTTTTCTCCAACTTTATGTTTTGTTGCAAATTCTACTAAGTAAGTGAATGCCTCTAATCCAGCGTCAGAGTCATCCCAAAGAATTTGTTTACGGTCTTCACTTAAACCTTGGCCGCCTGCTTGGTAAATAAGTGCATCACGGTACCAGTTATGAAGCTGTCCACCAAGCTCCCAAGCCATACCTGCTCTTTCTAATTGACCATTGGAATCTCTCTTTGTTAATTCTACAGAGTAATCCACTAACTCATCCCAAGTCTTCGGAGGGTCAGTTAACCCTGCTTCAGCAAAGTGGTCCTTATTATAGAACAAAGCTAATGTACGCACAGCAGTTGGAAGAACCCAATACTCGCCATCCAGTTTTACTGCGTCAAGTAATGGGAAAAATTCTTCTTCTAACTCTTCATGTGGAAATGCATCTTGCGGTAGTGGTTGTAGGTAACCAGAATCTACATACTTTGGTACCCATCCATAGTACAAGTTGATAATATCTGGACCTCTACCTGCTGGAACTAGAGTTGCTACTTTTTCATTGTATTGGTCATAAGGATAAGTCGTTTGTTTAATCTTGATCCCAGGGTTAGCTTCCTCAAATTCTTTAATTAGTTCATCCATTAATTCTACTTTAGATTCATAATGGTATTGCCAATACTCAAGGACGATTTCATCCCCTTCTCCTCCCGTCTCCTCATTACTTGAACAAGCACTTAGGAGAAGAACAAGTAAACCTGCTAAAAACATACCCCATTTTTTTAGACTCACAATTAATTCCCCCTTACATCATCCATTTGATTGAATTGGTAAAACCTTTTTTCATACTGCTGAAAACGTTGATTCAACAAGGCAAGCTTTTGGTTCACATCTGTAAGTTTAGAATCGAAGTAGCCTCTTTGCCTTTCTGTTTCATTCGGGTTAGGGCCTCCTTTTATTGCCCTAAGTCGAATAAAGTGTTCAGGATCAATGGCCTTCTTGTAATCTCCTTCACTCATCTGGACATCTCTTCCTGCAACATTAGCTACTATTTCTCTGAATAGGGAAAAATCTCCTCCTTTCAGGTCTAAGTCTTTTTCACTTAGTTTCCTTACATAGTCTTGCACTACTTTATGAGCAAGCCTAAAAGAAAAGCCATGGTGTCGGACTAATGTATCTGCCAGCTCCGTTACAGTGGAGAAACCGGATGTACAGGTATTTAATAGTTTTTCTGAATTAAACGTGGTATTTTTTAAAATCTCCGTTAACAAGGTTGTAATCGAAATGGATTGGTTAATACCCTCTTGAATAGACGGTTGGATATCATCACCGATATCGACAATGTCACCGAAGGGAACACTGTGAGATAAGTAAAAAATACCTTGAAGTTTGCCTAATGTACTACTAATCGTGGATCTCGTATGTTCTAAAGATGATGGATTCCGCTTCTGTGGCATAATACTAGACGTTTGCACAAGGGATGCATCAAGCCGAATCCCGTTTACTTCATTCGTAGCTAAGAACATCAAATCATAAACAAATCTAGATAGCGTTGATAGAAAGATAGATAGCGTCGTACCTATTTCTAACATATAATCAGCCGCGGCGATTGAGTCATATGAATTTTCCATGGCTTTATCAAAACCAAGTAATTCAGCTATGTATTCTCTATCTATCGGAAAGCCAGTCGTTCCAAGAGCAGCAGCCCCCATTGGTGACTCGTTAATCCTCGATAGCAAATTCAATCCTCTTTCCATATCTCGGTTTAGGTGACTTGCGATGGCTAATAAATAATGAGAAACGGTCGTTGGTTGAGCTTGTTGATTGTGAGTGTAAGCCGTCATAATGGTGTCTTTTTGTTCACTAGCAATCTTTAAAATTTGTTGCTGGAGTGTGGCAACCACTTCTATCCATTGCGTTACTTTTTTTCTCCAATGCATTCGAAACATCGTAGCATCCATATCATTACGACTAAATGCAATATGCATATTACCAACTAGCTCTTCACCAATATGATTCTTCATTTGGTCTTCTAGCATAAAGAACAAATCTTCAAACTGAGGGTCATATTCTTTAGGAAAACCCTCCTTTAATATCTTATGATTGGCTAGTAACATTTTTTCCGCATCGATTTTTGGGATAATCTTTTGTTTTTCAAGCATCATGACATGTGCCATGTTGATTTGTAGAATATAGTTCAAAAACTCAAGTTTGGTAAACTGATAGATTGGATGTAGAACTGTATCTACGTATACTTGTGAACGGCCATGCATTTAGGCTTCCACCTCAACTTTTAAGTTCAATAGTCTTCTTGCATTGTTCCCAAAAATGTTTTCAATATCTTCTTCACGCATATTTAGATCTCTACACACTTTGACTTGCTCTTGAAGATAGCGATATACAAATCCCCTTGGGAAACCATTTGAATCCGTTCCAAATATGATTCTTTCCGAACCAATCAGTTCATATGTTTTTCTAAATAAAAGCTCTAAGTCAAGGTGATACGGCATCCATCTGATCCATTGATTGGAACCAGAGGTATCAATATATACATTTGGACAACTCCAGCATAGGTGAAGTAATTCTTTAAAGTATCCCGCTCCAAAATGAGGAATAATAATAGGGATCGTTGGATATTCTCTAGCTACATTGAATATCGCTAGTGGATTAATATTCTGGTGTTCTACAATTCCACCTGCTCGCCCTAATAATCCAAAATGTATAAGGACTGGGATTCTTTTTTCAGCTAAATACTCCCAGACAGGAGTAAGAGACAGATCATGCAGCTTACGATTGATGAGTGGACCGAATAGCTTATATCCTTTCAATCCTAGCTCTTCTACAGCTCTCTTTAATTCATCTCTTGCGTTTCCATCTTCAATTGGATGATGTGCAAATCCAATAAACTGATCAGGATACTTACTGATTTGTTGAGCTAAGTGATCGTTGCTTTTACTTGTTAGAAACACCATTTTATCAAGATTATAGTGTTCTACTTCCTTTGCCCATCTATCTATTAGTGGAAGCGATTTCAATTCCTCGGGCTCATCAGCAGGATCCGGAAAATCCCATGTCTTTAACATTCTTTCGGATCTTTCCTTATTGTACTCACTATAAATCGGGTCTTCTTTAATAAACTGATAGTTGTGTGGCAAATGAGCATGCATATCTAACACTTTAAAGCCTTTTGAAAACATCGAACCTCTCCTTTCTACTGGTTGGTTCTAGAAATCTAGTTACTTACTGAATGAATACGTAATAATTCGTCTTGATTTAAACAATGGGCAACAGCTCCAATTAAAGAGGAATTGTCCTGATTTGTAACCATAAGGGCGACTTGGCTTTCTTTAGGAAGGTGTCTTTGAAGACGGTCCTCAATCTTTGGTAAAAACCAATGTGCTGACTTAGAAATCCCACCTCCCAATACAATACATTCAGGATTTAAAACAGAAACGACATTAACGATTGCAATACTTAAGTGATCGACTGCTTGATTCACTACTTCAAGTGCAGTTGGGTCGTTTTCCTTAATGGCTAGCTGGAAGGTGCTTTCTGCAGACAGAAATTCCTTTTCTCTACGATCATCCAAGAGTCTTTTCCTCATCCGATTGACAATGGCTGGTCCTCCTACTTGATTTTCTAAGAATCCGTAGCCCTGAAATGAGGTGTAGTCATCGGAGTCGACAGCATTTTTATCCGTGATAATGTATCCAATTTCCCCCGCTGCGAAGTTCGAGCCTTGATAAAGCTTTCCATTTAAAATGATTCCGCAGCCAACACCTGTGCCCAATGTAATTAAAATGACATTTTGCTTTCCTCGTGCGACACCTTTCCACTGCTCGCCAAGTACAGCTAAGTTAACATCATTCTCTACAAAGACTGGAATAGAGAGGTACTCTTTGAACTCTTCGATAACATTCTTGTTCTTCCACCCCAAGCTTGGAGCGTCACGTACAATTCCATTTGCTGAGTCTGTAATGCCTGGTATGCCAATTCCGATAGATAAAATATGATTTGTGGTTAAGTTAGCTTCTAAGATGAGGGTTTTAACATATGATGCAGTTGTCTTGATGAGATTTTGAGGTAATTGTTCTTGGGTTGAGAATTTTTTATGAGCAATAATATCCCCTTCTAGATTTAAAAGAGCTAGCTCCGTGTAGGTTCCACCTATATCAATTCCGATTAGGTGCTTATACTGCTTGTTAAAGGTTAGGTGAAATGGCTTCCTTCCCCCTAACACATTGCCTTCCTTACTCTCTTTTTCTAGTAGCCATCCTTCCTCTACTAATTCATCTACGAGGTTACAAACCGTTGGCTTACTAATGTCTAAGAGCTTTGAAAGACTGGCACGTGACTGTTTTTCAGCCTGATGTCTTATACAATCCAGTACCCGTTTCTTATTCCAATTTTTCATATTACTTGGTATACCTTTTCTTGGATCAATCATTCAACTGGCTCCTTACAAGGTGTGTGTGTACATATGTACTTGTTTTAGGTTGGTTAATTAACTTTACTAACCTTAATGGTATCGTAGTCAATGTTTTCTAATTTGTCAATGTTTTTAGATTATTTAGTATAACTAGCAAAAAAACTACTACAGACTCTAACTGCAGTAGTTTTTCCTCCTCTGCTCAACGTTGAATCAGTTCAATTACCTCTTGAGTTGGCCCTTCATAAAACACCGTTTGCCATCCATTTTCTAGTTTTATTGGCCCTTCAACAGGAATCAACCCTTTTCCGCCAAGTGTGTCAATCCAACCTGAAATAGTTTCTACTTCCCAAGAAAAATGGACCGATGAATCCTGAACCGAGGTAACTATTTCATTATGAACTTGGATTAGCTCAATACGCACCGGTCCTTTTCCCATAAAAATAACAGTCTCATCTTCCCATTCAAGTTCTTCCTCGATTTCCAGTCCAAAGTAGTTCTGATAAAAGCGAATGGATTCAGATATGTTCTTCACTTCTATTCCAACATGATGCCATTTCATTTGGATTCCCTCGTAGAAATAATTAAATTCATATCTCCAAACTCGTGCCACAGATAGCCTTGTTGTAGGGCTTCTTGATAAGCAGCCCCTAGCCTTTCTTCTTCAATCAAAGCCGTTAATAAGTCTAAGTGACTGGCCTTCGGTTCATGAAATCCTGTTAATAGCCCCTGGACTGCTTGAAGTTGAAATCCCTTTTTAATATACAGGTTGGTTACTCCTGTAGAAGCTTCAACTTCTCCTATTTCATTTACAGCTGTTTCCAAAGCTCGAACAACTGTTGTACCAACAGCAATGACTCGACCACCGCTCTTTCGTGTTGTATTCACAAGGTTCGCCGTATCAGATGGAATATGAAATGACTCTGGATGCTTTGTAGGGATTGGCCAATCATCGTTACCGTAGTAACTTAACCCTGCATGAAGCTGAAGAAATGCCACGTTAATCCCTTTTTGTTTTAATCTTTTAATTAACTTCCATGAAAATGCTCTTCCTGCTGATGGCATCTCTACTGATCCCGGAACAGATCCATACACTGTCTGATACGCATCCAATGGCCATGGATTTTCTATATATTCATAACGAATGGGTTCCCCATATTGATAGATATCATCGAGTAATTCAGTGCCTGCTTTTGAAAAAGCTATTTTAACTAATGGAGGCTCACTTCCAACTCCAATAATATGTGCATAAAGTTGATTGGGAAGTATAAGTGTCCCATTTGTTTCTCCTAAAATTAGGGCTTCCCATTGACCTTCTCCTACTTGCCTAGATAATCTAATTTCGATTTTCCCCTCAGCCTTCAAAACAGCAGGAATGGTTCTACTATTATTGAATACCAGTAAGTCCCCTGGAGATAAATAAGAGTCAATTTGTTCGAATCTGTCGTGATATGTTTCGCCAGTATTCCGATCTAGAACCATCATTCTTACATGTTCTCGCATCCCACCTCTGTATTCTGCAGGTATTTTGGCGTTAAGGTACTCTGGAATTTCAAATGATTGATGTATGATATTAGTCATAAGAGACCCTCTCCTCCTTTGAAAGCTTGAGCTTCAAATCGTTGTCCATTTAATCCTATAGATTTGTCTGAAGATAAATATAAAAATACACCGACAACATCGTTTGGATTGGCCAAATCATAGTCACAATCTGGCACGGCTATCCTGTGCATTTCCGTGTCCATCTCACCAGGATCTACGGCATTGATTCGAATTCCGGTATCTTTAAGTTCATCCGCCCATGTCTGCGTCATTCCTTCCACTCCAAATTTTGATATACCGTATGCACCCCATTCAGCAAACCCTGTCCGCCCTGCCTCTGATGTGACATTGATAATCGAGCCACCTCCTTGAGCAAACATGACCGGCAACACTCTTTTTGTCATAAAAAATGGATTTAGGATGTTTACGCGAACAACCTCTTCAAAATCTCGCTCTGGATAATCTGCCAAATACAATGGACCTGGCCCAAAGATGGAAGCATTGTTTATAAGAACATCCACTTTTCCGAAGGTAGTCTCTGTAATAGAAACAAAACGGTCAACATCTTTTGTAGACGAAGTATCTACCGAGAAGGCTAGTACCTCTGCCCCTAACGCCAGAGCTTCTTCTTTCACAGCATTAAGTTTTTCCAAACCTCTTGCGCAGATGGCTAACTTGGCTCCTTCTTTAGCAAAAGCCAATGTTAATGCCCTTCCTAACCCCTTTGAAGCCCCTGTAATCATGACGACTTTATTTTTTAAGCTCATTTCTAACAACTCCCTTTGTTTTTCTTCTTGCTTTTATCTTATTGAAAGAAAAGGGTAAGAACCTCGTCAGAAATAAGGAAGTTTGATTACAGATAAGGGCGGATGAATGTCTACAACCTTTGGAGTAGATGAATCTCTCATTACTCTTCCATTAACAAAAGCAAAAACTTCTCTTTTTAGGTTTTTGCCTCTTTTAATTCCAAAATCTACGACCTCTCATACATAATTTTCCTTCATTAGCTAAAAGTATAAAAAGCATATGTATGATTGGAGGAATCACAATTGTCAAAAGATGAACACATCCCCCATTCTCCAGAGCCATTTTGGAGGGAATCCACAGAACTCCCATCTTTTCCAAAGCTAGAGGAGAATAAATATTTTGATTGCATTATTGTTGGTGGCGGCATCACAGGGATTACCACAGCTTACCTTTTATCAAAAGAAGGAATAAAAGTCGGACTCATTGAAGCCGACAAAATCTTAAATGGTACCACTGGACACACAACAGCAAAAATTACTGCACAGCATGACCTGATTTATGATGAATTTATCAATCATTTTGGAAAAGAACAGGCAAAAGCCTATTATGAAGTCAATACTCAAGCTTTACGGTTTATTGAAAAAACGATTGAAGAGCACAATATTGATTGTGATTTTAGCAAAGAAGACGCCTACCTTTACGCTACCACTGATCAATATGCAAAGAAGATTGAAAAAGAATATAAAGCCTATCAACAATTAGGGATTCCAGGTGAACTACTACAGCAGCTACCATTTGATCTCTCAATTAAAGCTGCAGTCGTCATGAAAGAGCAGGCACAATTCCACCCACTGAAATACTTAGCTAAACTAGCCTCCATTATAAAAGAAAACGGAGTTGTGATATTCGAAAACACCGTTGCAGTGGATATTCAAAAAGGGGCACACCCAAAAGTCATTACTCGTGACGGTCATGAAATTACCAGTAAATATATAGTCATGGCCTCTCATTTTCCTTTTCATGATGATAAGAAGAGCCTGTTCTTTTCAAGAATGTATGCCGACCGTTCCTATGTTGTTAGTATAAAGCCAGAGAAGGATTTCCCAGGTGGTATGTATTTAAGTGTAGACAAGCCTATTCGCTCCATTCGCTATACACCGCTTAATGGGGAAAAGTTGCTAATTATTGGAGGAGAAGGACACAAAACGGGGCAAGGTATCGATACCTTAACCCATTACAAAGCTCTCGAACAATTCGCTAGTGATGTGTTTGGTATTAAAGAAATGACGAATAAGTGGTCTGCTCAAGACTTATATACACTTGATAAACTTCCATACATTGGGCCATTAGCGGAAGATGCACCGAACATCTTTGTTGCTACAGGATATAAAAAATGGGGAATGACAACAAGTACTGTTGCAGCCTCTCTTATTACAGATGCAATTAAAGAGGTTCAAAACCCTTATGCCGAGCTATTTTCTCCTTCACGTTTTTATGCGGACCCAAGTATAAAGAAGTTCCTTATGACAAACGGAGATGTAGCTAAGCATTTACTGAAAGGGAAGCTTGAGTATGTAGGAAGAACACTAGATGATATCGAAAACGACGAAGGAGCTGTCGTTAATATAAACGGTCAGCGCACTGGTGTTTATAAAGACACTGAAGGAAAGGTACATATGGTCGACACGACCTGTACCCACATGGGCTGCGAAGTGGAATGGAATCATGGTGAACGGACTTGGGATTGTCCATGTCATGGTTCTAGGTTTTCGGTTGATGGTGGTGTAATCGAAGGTCCTGCTAAAAAACCGTTAAAAAGAGTTGATGAAGCTTAATGGGGTCCAGTAAATACCAGTAAAGAACCTGTGTTGACCCTAAAGCCGGCACTTTCATTAAAATGGCAAAATATGTTAGATCGAAGTGGACAGGAGATCCGTTATTTACCCAAAAATCTGTGTTTTCAAGAGGTTTGCGGACAGAGGTTCCGTTATTTCACTAAATTAAGGCGAAAATGTCCTTAAAATGGTCAAATAGAGGAACGACTGTCCGTTTAAACCTTGATAAGCAGCATTTTCAATTATATAACGGAACCTGTGTCCGGATAAGAGAAAGGTGTGGTAGCTAACTCTATACTCTATTCCCTAACACCTTCTATATACTTCTTGAAGCTCTCTAGATTTTCAACATCTTCTTTTTTTAGAATCTTAGTCATAACAGGCTTTGTTAACAAGTTACGTAAGCCTTTCGTTTTCACCTTACTCGTCAATTGGACTCTTGTCCCTTGTCCCGTTTGTTCAAAAATATAGTCCTGCACAATAACAAGTCCACTTGGTTCATTTTTGACCACTAGTTGCTTAGACGGATTATAGGTTAGGATTTCTAACGTTGCATACGCCTTAAACCCTCGAATGAGCCTTGTCTCTTTAAATTTCGTTCCTACTTCGATAGGCCCATCTGTTATCTTTGCCATTTCCTCAACATGGTCAAATATATCCGGATATTGTAAAAAGTTACTCACTGCTGAAAATACCTCATCAATAGGCTTGTTTATCTCAATTGTATTAGAAAAGGACATCTTATTGTTCCTCCATTTTATTATTTCCTTATTACATTCTACATAACGCAGGAGTATTATGGATAAAAAATTAACATAAAGTTTGGCCGGGGACAAACTCTATACACTTTTTCCGTATTACCCATTTTCCGACAGGGATATAGTACCGTTAATTGAAGAAAATATAGTTGTCTCATTCTGTTTTAGAAAGGAGACTTAAATGAAACTTAAACGTATAGGGAGTGTTCTAATGGGCGTATTAAGTGGAAATCCACAAAATGAACCTTTGCATTATGGTGAAGTATTTGCAGTTTGGGGATATCTTTCAGTAACTAAGGGAAATATTGCTGGTTATCAAGTGTTAAGTAATCATACTGGTGACGAGGATTTGAAGAAACTACTTGAAGATTCTATCCAAGATATGAAACGCGAAGAAGAAAAACTAGAAGAAATTTTAAAAGTGAATGGAATTGCTCTACCACCTGCTCCTCCAGAGCGTCCGTATGCTACCATTGAAAGCATACCAGCGGGAGCACGCATCAATGACCCAGAGGTTAGCGCAAAAGTATCTGCTGATATCGCTGCTGGACTCATTGCTTGTAGCCAAGCGATTGGGCAGTCAGTTCGTGAGGATATTGCTATGATGTTTGGTCAATTCCATATGACAAAAGCGCAGTATGGGGCAAAATTATTACGTTTAAATAAAGAAAAAGGTTGGTTAATCCCACCTCCATTACATGTTGGTACACCTGAAGATTGTTAATAGGAAAAGGCCATCTTTAATGCGGTGGCCTTTTTTAAGTAGTGGATCTTTTCAATTCCTAACCTGACCAATGATAAACCTTACTGTTATCTGTTTCCCATGTTTGATCCGCTTGATTATAAATCATCTCAGTATTTTGTAAATAGATATCAGTCTTATCGCTTAAATCAGCTTGAACATCCATATCAGAACTTATCTCAACCTCCGTAAATAAAGGCACAATAGAATACAGTTCTTTAATTTCTTCATTTAGCATGCGAATACACCCATTCGATACATTCTCTCCAATTTTTTCCGGGCTATTGGTACCATGTATAGCAATTTGAGAAATTCCTAACGCTCTTTTCCCGTATGGACTTTCTTCGAGTGGAGTAACATGACTGTTTGGATTCATGATTTTTTGATTAATGGTATGAATTCCTTCCGGGGTACTACCTAAGTGGCCAAGAGCAACTGTGTATTTCCTTAAAATAGTTTTATCCGCTACAAGGTACAATTCATTAGAATTCTTCAAAACCAATATACGCAGAGGCTCAAAGTGAATATCATTCACTCCTTCTACGTTTACATTGGGGTATAAGGCTTCTGAAATTAGTTGCTTTAATTGATTTTCTTTCATCTGCTTATTGTTTATTTTTTTCGGTTCATACACCCAACCTCCTTTATTAGTGAAGTGTTGTGAAACTTGGTTAGAGAGAGTATGTGGTTCCTTTGGTATAGAAGAGATAATGTTATGTGGGAATGGTTGAGTTAATGCAGTTAAATCATTGGGCATAAAACCATTTTTTTTAGTGTAGTGATAAATAGCACTTCTTAATACAGTCGTTACTTCCCAAAGTGTATCCGTAGTCTGTACCGACTGCTCTTGTGCTAACTGAGGCTGGTCTCGGTGGATGCTTATATCTGAAACATACAGTTCGCTATACATTTTTTTTGGTTCTTCCTGAACAGTATCATTTGGCCATAATAAAAAAAATCCCACTGTCGCAGTAATAATTCCTAATATATAAAAAATAGATAGTAATAAAATGATATCTTTTTTCTCAAATGAGGATTTCACTTTCTTGTCCACATTGCTCCCCCTATGACTCACTCACTTGGTCCTACTAAAAGGCCCTCATAAAAAGTCTATGAAGAGAAAGAAAATATAGTACATCTTGATTAGAAGATGTACTATTAACTAACATTGTGTAGATTGTTGATTAGCTGTACATATTCATCTATATTTCCGATGTCATAACGGTCACCATCAATGATTCGACCGAATACATTTTTGTCACCGATTAGTTCCTTAATAGCATCAGTCAGTTGGTATTCTTCATCTTTACCCGGGGCAATTTTTTCTAAAAAAGAAAAAATTTCAGGTGTAAAGATATAACGGCCAACTACCGCTAAATTTGATGGGGGATTTTCTTGAGGCTTTTCCACAATATCACCAATCTTTATGGTTTCATTCCCGATGAGTTGCCCTTTAATTACACCATATTTCTTGAGGAATTCTGACGGTACCTTCTTTAATCCTATTACACTCCCACCGGTTTGGTTGTAAACGTTAACTAATTGCTGTAAAGCTGGTGTGCGTTTGGCTACGACAATGTCATCAGGTAAAAGAACGGCAACAGGATCACCTTGAGCAAATTGTTTACCAAGAAGAACAGCATCCCCAAGCCCCTTTGCGTAGGGTTGTCTAGTGTAGTGAATTTGTATTTTAGGAAATTCTAATTCCTCTAATAAATATTTCTTGTTTTTTCTTGCTAGGAAGGCCTCTAATTCTAATGAATGATCAAAGTAATCAACAATTATATTCTTTGCTCGAGAGACAACCATTAAGATTTCTTCAATTCCTGAGTTCATGGCTTCTTCAACAATATACTGAATAGCGGGTTTCTCTCCGATTGGAAACATTTCCTTAGGTATAACCTTTGTAATCGGAAGACATCTTGTTCCGTACCCAGCTGCTGGAATTATTGCTTTTTTGATCACTACGCCTCTCTCCTTTAGCTTGTTTGTCATATTCTATTCAAGAAAGGGTGGGGAGATAGTCATTCATACAAAAACGGGCGCCTAAATCACTCCTTATGTGCATGCAGACAGTCCACTTATCTCTTGTTTGGCTTCTTTTGGTGTAATCAGTCACAAACCAAGCACCCCCACTAATACTATGTATAAGCTAAGGTCTTTGGAAGGTGATTTGGAATGGATGTATGTGTAATTGGAGCTGGTTACGTAGGTCTAACGACATCAGCTGTTTTAGCTGATTTAGGCCATGATGTAACTTGTGTTGATAAAAATAAAGATAGAATCGAAATATTAAATAGAGGAATATGTCCGATTTACGAACCAGGATTGGAGGAGTTAATACAAAAGAATCGAAGTCGTCTTACGTTTAGTGATGGAGTTGGTGAAGCTATTCGCCAAAACTCGGTCATTTATATTTGTGTTGGTACCCCCCCAATGCCCGATGGTAGTACCAACTTGTCTTATATCCTCTCGGTAATTGATGACTTAGCCACGTATATACAATCGCCGAAAACAATTGTAACGAAAAGTACAGTTCCACTTGGCACCAACGAGATGATTGGAGAACTATTAACCCAAAAGGGAGTAGATCGAAAACAATTCAATCTCGTGTCAAACCCAGAATTCTTGCGTGAAGGAACAGCAGTCTACGACATGTTCAATCCAGATAAAACAGTGGTCGGTCTTGAAGACGGTGATTCTGAATCTCTCCAAGTAATGAAAGCTCTTTATGACGGCATTGAAAGCCCTTTTGTTGTAACCACGTTAAATGATGCTGAGCTTATTAAATTCTCTGCGAATGCCTTTTTAGCTACTAAAATATCATTTATTAACGAGATTGCTCGGATATGTGACCGTTCTAATGCGGATATTACAACTGTTGCGTCCACAATTGGTCTTGATCCGCGAATCGGCCGACATTTTCTGCAGGCAGGACTTGGCTATGGGGGTTCTTGTTTCCCTAAGGATTTGAGCTCTCTTATTCACTCAGCAACAAATAAAGGGATTAAACCGGCCATACTAGAAGCTGCCCAATATGTGAATGATACACAGCTTGATTATTATATAGAGAAGATTAAGGAAAACTTAGAGGATTTATCTTCAAAGAAAGTCGCGGTATTAGGTATTGCCTTTAAACCTGACACAGATGATATTCGTTCTTCAAGGTCTGTACTACTTATTGAAAAATTAGAAGAACTAGGCTTAGATGTGGTAGCATTTGATCCCAAGGCTAAGCTTCCACCAGAAACATTGCAAAGAACCACTCAAGTTGATTCTATTAACGGTGCAACGAAGGATGCGGACTGTATAGTCATAGCCACCGACTGGCCAGTTTTTAAGTCGCTTGATTGGAAAGAAGTTAAGAAAGAAATGAAAGGAACTCTAATCGTCGATGGGAGAAACTGTATTGACCCATCAGAGGTTCGAAAACATGGATTACTTTACGTAGGAGTGGGTCGAATATGAAGGTATTAGTAACAGGTGCCGCCGGTTTTATAGGTTCCCACCTTTGCGAACGTCTATTAAAGCGATCGGAGCTTGAGGTTATTGGGATTGATGATTATATCGGACCAACCCCCTTTCTATTAAAACAAAAGAACTTAGAAGGCATGGAAGCTCATCCCCGCTTCCATTTTATACACGGAAACCTACTAACTCTTCCACTGAAAACTCTTTTACAAGATGTTGATGTAATCTATCATTTAGCTGCCATTCCCGGTGTCCGGTCTAGCTGGGGAAAAGACTTTGAACCTTATGTGTCCAACAATATTATGGCTACTCAGAAATTATTAGAGGTTTGCAAGGGTGCAAAAAGGCTCAAAAGATTTATTTACGCTTCTACATCCTCCATATATGGAGAAAGAGATGGAAAGGTATCTGAGGATCTAGCTCCAATGCCCCTCTCTCCATATGGCGTAACCAAGCTTTCAGGTGAACATTTATGTCATGTATATAAAGAAAGCTTTCATATCCCCATTATTGTATTAAGGTACTTTACTGTCTATGGACCAAGACAACGTCCAGATATGGCTTTTCATATTTTTATTAGACAAATGTTATTGGGAGAACCCATAACTATATTTGGTGACGGTACTCAATCCAGAGACTTCACCTTTATTACTGATTGTGTAAAGGGCACTGAGGCAGCTATGAATGCAGATGGATTGGTCGGAGAAACCATTAACATCGGAGGTAAAGAGCGGGCTTCTGTGCTTGAAATTCTTTCTTTACTTGAAGAAATTTCAGGAATCACGGTTCAGAAAAATTTCCTTGACAAAGTGAATGGGGAACCTAAGCATACATGGGCAGACATATCCAAAGCCAATGAACTGCTTCACTATTCTCCAAATGTAACACTAAAAGAAGGGCTCAGAGAAGCTTTCCAATATTTCACCACTCTTTATAGGAGTGAAAATAAATGAGGATTGCCATTATTTGTACTGAAAAACTGCCCTCCCCGGCAGTAAAAGGAGGAGCTATCCAAATGATGATAGATGGAATAGCTCCTTATTTGAATGAAGAGTATGAGCTAACCATTTTCTCAATTACGGACCCTACTTTACCAGAAATGGAAGTTTCGAATGGAATTACGTATAGACGATTCTCGAGAGTTGGATACCGCCATTCTGTTGCCGATGAATTAAGGAATAACGAGTTTGATTTGATTCATGTATGTAACAGACCCAAAAATGTACGACTATACAAAAATGCTAGTCCTTCCAGTCATATTATTTTAAGTGTTCATAATGAAATGTTCTCTAGCTCTAAACTTTCTGATGAAGAAGGTACAGAAGTAGTTGAGCAAGTTTCTGCCATAACAACGGTTAGTCAGTTTATTAAAAATACAATTGTGGAACGTTTTCCAAAAGCAGAAGAAAAAACGCATGTTGTATTCTCTGGTGTAGATATAAATCAATATAAACCAGCCTGGACTCCTGAAGGTAAGATTATCAGATTAGAAACACGAGAAAAATTTGGTATCCCTGAACATGCTAAGGTAATTTTATTTATTGGCCGTCTAAGCCCTTCCAAAGGACCCCATATTTTGATTAACGCCATGAAAGATATCGTAAAAAAACATCCTGATTCAGTCCTCGTCATTGTTGGTGGAAAGTGGTTTAGTGATAATGGTAAGAATCGGTACGTACGATTCTTGCATGAACAGGCAAAGGAATTAGAGCCGCACATTCTCTTCACTAATTACATTCCTTCAGATGAGATCCAAAAAATGTTTATCATGGGTGACATATTTGTTTGCAGTTCTCAGTGGAATGAACCCCTAGCTCGTGTTCATTATGAAGCTATGGCTGCTGGTGTTCCAATTGTTACGACAGATCGCGGAGGAAATGCGGAAGTTATAAGAGATGAAGAGAATGGAGTGCTTATAAGAGACTATAAGAATGCGGAAGAATTTGCTCGTATTATTACTGAAATGTTGGAGTACCCTGGATTCGGTCGATGGCTCGCTCGGAATGGCCGTATTTGTGCAGAGGAACAGTTTGACTTTAGTCATGTTGCCGATCGTTATAGAGCTATCTACCAACTTGTGCTGGAGAGAGAATCGGTTCATATAGAAGAACAAATGCACCAGCACACTCGTAATCCCCAACAGGCACAAGACGAGATTCACTGAAGGTGTTTAAATTCCTAAAGCGGATCAAATGCGCAAGCGGCGCACTTGTTAACTGAAATAATAAAGAAAGGACCCTTTTATCTTTTAAAAGGGTCCTTTCGTTTAGATTTTTACCATTTAATCTTCGTCTTCAGCATCGTCCTCATCGTCTTCTTCTACACCAGTAATATAACTAAATCCTGTGCCATCAACGTATTCAACTTTCACATCAAGCTCTTCTACTTCTCCACGTTTAATAGCTTTTACTAACGCCTTTACTGCTTCTTCAACTGATAGTCCCTGAGATAATGAAAAACCACTGTTAAAATCCATCTTTATTTTGGCTTTCCTCACTTCTGCCATGTGGAATCCCTCCTATCTTTTACCCTATCAGTATATGAGGAATGCCTAGTTTGGCTCTGGTATAAATACCTATTTTTTCTTTTTACCTTTTTTCTTCTTATCTTTTCTATCCTTCTTATCCTTCTTATCCTTTTTATCTAATTTCTTCGACTTTTTCTCCAGCTTCTTTTCTAACTTCTTTTTTTCCTTTTTCTTTTCTTTTTTCTCTTTCTTCTTTTCGGACATAATTTCCTTATCCTTTTTATCTTTCTTTTCTTTTGCTTTTACACTAGTAGCCATCCACGGTGGTTTTGGTGGACTCACTTCTACTTTCACAATGGATGACTCACTTTCTACCAATTCTTCATTATCTTGAACAGATCCCACAGATTCCACAGATTCCACCGATTCAACGGATTCAACGGATTCTACTGAAGATTCATCTTCTTCCTGTAAAACTGTATGCACAACCACTTCTTCAATTGGTTCCTCAACCATTGTATCCTTCAACGATTGATTACTTTCGGTAACAAGCGGTTTTTTCAGTTGAATGATTTCTTGACCTTCTTCACCCGCTGGAAGTACGGTTAATTCTAGATTATTTAATTCTACTAAGTTTCCTTTGACTGTTGTTTCATCTAGTACAAGTTGATCTGGGTTATCTAATAGCCCTTCATATTCAGTAAAACTCCAACCCATTGGACCAGGTGGAGAGAAGGTGAAGTTCTCTATTTCAAGTTTTGGGATTTTAAATGCTTCATTTCTATCCATTTTTCTTCCCTCCACTGTTCTTCTTAATTTCACTAACAATATCAGAGAAGTTTTGCATGAACTCTTCTTTGGATTCTTCTACGGCAATAATGTTTTGTAATGCCCAGATATATTTTTCGTCTGACCATGATGTCTTCTGACCTAAATAATATTTATGAGCGATAGAGCAGAACAAATGAGGAAAAGATACATCTGTCCAGAGAACACGATAATTATCCTCTGTCAGTGGATTGATTGCGTCATAGGATTGTAGCATATGAATGACTAGATCATGGTCCCAAACAGACATTTTCTTCATAACCTTATTTAAAATAATTCGGATATCTCTTACTGGTAAATCATATGTGACTGAATGCAACTCTTTCATAAACGCTTCACTATTGAATTCTACTAATCTGGCAAAAGTGAAGTCTTGTTGACAAAAGCTTTTTTCGTCAATCACCTGTTTGACCCAATCTGTGTAAAAAGGTTTATCTAAATCTATTAACGCCTGCTTTCCTCTTTCCAACATATTATCTACATGCGCTAAAAACATAACTGAGAATGCATCCCCAGGAAATGATTGAGCAATTTGCTTATTTCCTTCTAGTTCTTGAAGCTTCCATCGGTAAAGCTTGTGCCACTTCCCTAATCGGCCTCGTGGTTTTCCACCTTCTATTGCATTAAATCCTTTGGATGCCTGCTGAAATTTCGCTGCGAATTCTAGGGCAAGTCGGAGTTGGTCTACATTATAGTAAATCATTTCTTGACCTTCTACTTTATCGTAAAGGACATAGGCATAATCGCCAGCACCGATACAATATCCCCCAGAATTCGTTTGGTGAAGAGTTGTAATCGGTAAACCATTTTGCTGTAAATGTAAATGTGAATCAGCAATGAACAGCATGCGACTTGGTTTCATCTCAGCCTGTTTTAATATTTTTGTTCCTGCGTCCGTTTCAACCTCCCAAATCGTTCGCCCACTTCGACTACTTTTTAATCGAATGTTTTGAATAGTAAAAGGATAATGTTCTAGTACCTTCTCAAGGTGACCTTGACTTAGGTCCGTCTCTCCATCCATTTCTGTCCGACTCTCATTCTTCTGTTTATCTTCCAATGGTTCTCCCTCACTTTCCTAATGCTTCTTGATACACCCTCGTTAGATTAGAGGCTACATGCTCCCAGCTAAAGCCATTTTCTACCTTAGAACGTCCCGCTTTCCCCAATTTGATTCTTCTACTTTCACTTGCTAACAATGCAGTAATTGGGTCTACATACGCATCTGGATTATCAAAATCCTGGATAATGTAACCATTTACTCCTTCATCAATAACCTCAGGGTTTCCTCCACGGTTACTGGTGATCATTGGTAAGCCAGCAGCCATTGCTTCATAGTGAACACGCGCTAACGGTTCCTGCCACTGGGAGGAACAGACAAGTAAATCTGACATGGCGTATAACGCTGGAATGTCCTTTGGCTTTACGAATTTTATGAATGTTACATGATCTTTCATCATGGCACCTAGAGTATATAGGTGTTTAACATAGTTATTTAGGTTATCGTCACCAAACCACTTTGATCCGACAATCACCATCATAATATTTGGATCTTTTTCAACCATTTTAGGTAGAGCTTGCAGTAAAATGTGAGGACCTTTTACTTTACTTAGTCGACCTACAAATAACGCAATTTTTTTATTTTCTAACCCAAGTTCTTTCCTTGCTTGATCTCGCAACTTTTTCCCAACAGACGTCCACGCGGGATGATATTGATTTAAATCGACACCTGAATAAACTGTACTTGTTTTCGCCTTTGCCTGAGGAAACCTGGATGTAATGGTCTTACCAATAAAATCACTTACTGTTACTATCCTAGAAACCGAATCTATACATGCTTGCCCTTCAGCATCACTCAATTTTTCATAGGCAAACATTTCATTATGAACACTCAATACAAATTTTGTATTAGGCACAACCTTGACTAAGGATTGGATCCAATTAGGGCGGTTACAAAGATGAACCACATCGTAGTGTTCTGTTTGTAAATGTTCTTTAATCTTTTGAATATACTCCCCTTCAGGGAATCGAACATATTTAACCCCATTTTTATTTTCCGTATTATTTAAGTCAGGGTCTGTAATTGAAATGACCGTCACATCATGGTTGGATGCAATGACAGATGCGACTGAGTCTAGATAAATTTGGATAGCTCCTCCACGAATGGCGGGAACAGGCAATTTTTCAGTTGCTATTAAAGCAATTTTCATACACAACCTCCATTCTCACACTCAAAATATGGGAGTTTGTACCCCCTTAATCTTATGTTACGAAGTCTACGTCCACATTGTGCTTGCCTGATTAAACTTTCGGTCATTTCTATAAAAAATGAGAAAATACCCCAATTTTCATTTTTGCCCTATTTGGATAAGCAAATAGGGACTTTTCCCATACATTAGTAAGAGAAGTTAATTTTAGGAAGGTGATTTTGTGGAGGAAAAAATGAAGAATACCTCTGTTGAGGAGGAAGTATCGGAGATTGTATTAACGCCTGCTGAGGAACAAAAGTTAATAGTTTTGGCTGAAACCATTATTCAATCATGGGAATTCGATGTTATCAATATTGAAGTTATACAGGGTCTACAAATGGCACTTGTATGGAAAATTCATACTTCTGAAGGACCTATCTGTTTAAAAAGAATTCATCGCCCTGAAAAGAAAGCTCTTTTTTCCATTAACGCTCAAAACTACCTAGCTAAAAAAGGAGCTAGAGTTCCAGGGATCATCCCTAACAAAAACAATCAACTATATACAAAATTTGGACCGTTTCTATTTGTTGTTTATGAATGGATTGAAGGTCGACCATTCGAACTAACGAACGATGCAGATTTACAAATGATTATGAAGGGGTTAGCAGAGTTCCATACTTCTTCTGTGGGATACCATCCCCCACCAGGAGTTCCAGTGTTTACAAAATTAGGACGTTGGCCAAACCATAATATTAAACGTTATCAGCAAATGGACACTTGGAAAAAGCTCGCTATGAAAGAGCCAGATGATCCTTTCTCTCAAGCATATTTAAGTTCCATTGACCCGTTTATTGAGGAAGCGAAGGATACACTAAAGAGACTTCTAGAATCTGAATATAATCATTGGGTTACAGAGGTTAAGAAACAACCTAATCTTTGTCACCAAGACTATGGGACTGGGAACTCTCTCTTAGGTCCAGATAATGAAATTTGGGTCATTGATTTAGATACGGTTTCCTTTGACCTTCCGATTCGTGACTTGCGGAAGATGATTATCCCACTATTAGATACGACTGGAGTATGGGATGAAGCCAGATTTAATCTTATGTTAGATTCTTATGAGTCTGTTGCTCCTCTTACAAATGAGCAAAAGAAAGTGATGTTTATTGATATGCTTTTCCCATACGAACTCTACGATATTATTAGAGAAAGATATGTAAGGAAGACGCCACTGTTAGTAACAGAGCTAGAGGAAGCTTTTGAGTATGAGAGAATTAAGTCGAAGGCATTGAATGAGTTAATTGCGAAATACTAAAAAAAGATTGCAGGATTGTATAGACATCCTGCAATCTTTTTTTATAGAACTTTACTCAAAAATTCCTCGGTTCTCGGATTTTGAGGATTGGAGAAAATTTGCTCAGGGTCTCCTTCTTCCATAATAATCCCTTCATCCATAAAGATAACGCGGTCACCCACTTCTCTTGCAAAACCCATCTCATGTGTCACAACCACCATCGTCATACCCTCTTGTGCCAGATCCTTCATGACCTGAAGAACATCCCCTACTAATTCTGGATCCAGAGCAGAAGTTGGTTCATCGAACAACATGACTTTAGGGTTCATCGCAAGAGCCCTGGCAATTGCTACTCGTTGTTTTTGTCCTCCAGAAAGACTTTCCGGGTACACATTCGCTTTATCTGATAACCCTACCTTATCTAAAAGTGGATGTGCTGCTTTTTCAGCCTCTTCCTTAGTCATGCCCTTTACCTTAATAGGGCCAAGAGTAATATTATCTAATACCGTCATATGAGGAAATAAATTAAAGTGTTGGAACACCATCCCCACTCTAGAACGGACAGAGTTAATATCTATTTTTGGATCGGTTAATTGATCACCATCAATTTCAATTTCACCAGAGGTTACCTCTTCTAATAAATTCAAACATCTGAGAAACGTACTTTTGCCAGACCCTGAAGGACCAATGACACACACTACTTCTTGCTCAGCTACATTTGCATTAATGCCTTTTAATACTTCTAAACTACCGAATGATTTATGCAAATTTTGGACTGTAATCATATTAAACATCCAACTTCCTTTCTAATCTTCTTAAGTAGATGGCTGTTGGGATCGTAATTGCTAGGTAGAATAAGCACACCATAATAAGTGTTTGGAATTGTGAGAAGTTCACGTTATAGTATTGTTTCCCCATATATAGAACTTCTCCAACTGCGATAACGGAAAATAGCGAGGTATCTTTTAAACTTATTACAAATTGATTTCCAAGAGGTGGAATCATTCGTTTAAAAGCTTGTGGCCAAATAATATAGCGCATGGTTTGTCTTCTTGAAAGACCTAAAGAACGCCCAGCCTCATGCTGTCCCTTGTCCACAGACTCTACAGCACCTCTAACGATTTCAGCAATATAGGCACCCGCATTAACAGCAATCGCACTAATGGCTGCTGTTAGTTTATCAATGTTAAAGCCAATAATATCTTCTGATAAACCATAATAGATAAATAAAACCTGTACTAAAATAGGAGTTCCTCGAATCACTTCTACATAAACGGAACTTATACCACGGAAGAATTTATTTTTTGATATCCTTCCCAACCCCGTAATAGCTCCAATAATAAAACCAAGAAATAGACCTATAAATGTGATAAGTAAAGTCCACACAATTCCTTCAAATAGAAACGGTAAACTTTTTATATAATGTGATTGCATTATGGCATCAATCATGCAACTCTCCCCTTAACGTTATATCATTTAATAGATTACTGGTTAGAAGGCAAAAAAGCGTAACAAGCATATGTTCCTTGTTACGCTTGGCTGCTTTATCCTGATGAGTGACTCATTGATCTTTATTGTGGTGGTTCTGTTCCAAAGTATTCCTTATAGATTTCATTGTATGTGCCATTTTCTTTTAGAGTAGCTAAGGCCTCATTCACATCGTCTACAAGATCAGACCCCTTCTTAAAGGCAATTCCATATGGTTGACCCTCAAAGACCTCACCGGCAGTTTCTAATTCATCGTTCCCATTTTCTTTAATATAATAAAGAACATTTGGTAGGTCATAAAGGGCCGCATCTAACCTTCCACTCTGAACGTCCATATATGCATTTATGATTTCAGGATAAGCTTCAACTTCAGCATCCGTATAATTTACCAAATAATCCTGGCTCGTCGTTCCTTGTTTTGTCCCAATTTTCTTCCCATCAACATCTTCAATGGACTTGATGTCACTTCCCTTTGGAACCATCAGGATTAAACCAGAGTCATAGTAAGCGTCTGAGAAATCGATGGTTTCTTTTCTTTCCTCTGTAATGGAGATACCAGCAATTGCGATTGGATACCGGCCAGACTGCATACCCGCAATCAACCCATCAAACTCCATCGATTCAAATTCAACATTGAATCCAGCTTCCTCAGCTATAGCCTTCATTAAGTCAATATCGAAGCCGACCATTTCACCATTTTCATCTTTATATTCAAATGGTTTAAAGTTGGCATCAGTGGCGACTGTGTAGGTCTCCAATCCATTATCACCACTTGTACTAGCAGTTCCACAGGCAGATAAAATTAACACAGTTGAGATAATTGATAAAAATAAGATCCAACGTTTTTTCATCTAATCATATTCCCCTTTCATTTTTAACCAAAATTCTTGCATCCAATAAATAACGTGTTCATAAAGTAATTCGTGCGGATTCCAAAACGAGAGAGTGTATAGAAATGTGTAAATGTGAGATAAAAAGTTTTTTATTAAGTGGATGTAAAACTGGGGGAAAACAACAGTGAAATAAAAAGGAATTTTGAAAGTTTTCCTTACTCGAAAAAACCCCAAATAGTGATGTAATAGGTAGAAAAAAAAAGAATTTATTATGTAAAAACTAGCATTCCCTCTCTCCAACACAAATTTTTAATCTTTAAATGATGTCTAAGTCATATGTATTTCCTCCCTTATATAAAAGGTTAGTTGATTCTGAAACTCCCTTCAAATGCTCTCAGCAGCCATAACTCCTAATATTTATGAATATAGACTCCTGAGACGGGAAATTATTACCTTTTCCATACAAATACGGTAATTTGCTCCAAAAAACTAACCAATTTGGCAGAATATTTTTTATTATGTAAATACTTACCCCCTACAAACTACCTATAAACCCCAAATTTTAGCATTTTATGAAAAAGTGAAATTGTAAGCAACAACTTCTACTTCTTACTTCAAAAATTTTACTAGACAAATGAGAGTGTTTTTGCTGTACAATTTGTGGAGAGTCATTTAATCGATAATAGAAAAAGGTGCAAATCAATGAGTATCTTACATGTCAAAAATTTAAGTCATGGATTTGGTGACCGTGCCATCTTCGAAGATGTATCTTTCCGTTTATTAAAGGGAGAGCACATTGGTCTGATCGGAGCGAACGGTGAAGGTAAATCCACATTTATGAATATTATTACAGGTAAATTAGAGCCTGACGAAGGTAAAGTAGAATGGTCAAAAAATGTTCGTGTTGGTTATTTAGATCAACATACCGTTCTACAGCAAGGCTTAACCATTCGAGATGTATTAAAAACAGCCTTCCAATATTTATTTGATTTGGAAGCTGAAATGAATGGAATGTACGAGAAAATGGGAGATTGTACTCCTGAAGAGTTAGAAAAGCTTCTTGAAGAGGTTGGAACGCTTCAAGATATGCTGACCAACAATGATTTTTATGTCATTGATGCAAAGGTAGAAGAAATAGCAAGAGGTCTCGGTCTGGATGACATTGGGCTTGAACGTGATGTCCATGACCTAAGTGGAGGACAACGGACGAAAGTTTTACTGGCTAAGTTGTTATTAGAAAAGCCGGAAATTCTTTTACTGGACGAGCCGACCAACTATTTAGATGAAAAGCATATCGAGTGGTTGAAGAGATACCTCCAAGAGTACGAAAATGCATTTATTCTTATTTCACACGATATCCCATTTTTAAATAGTGTCATCAATTTGATTTATCATATGGAAAACCAAGAATTAAATCGCTATGTGGGTGATTATGATAATTTCTTACAGGTATATGAAGTTAAAAAGCAACAGCTAGAAGCAGCCTTCAAAAAGCAGCAACAAGAAATTTCAGAGCTTAAAGATTTCGTTGCAAGAAACAAGGCTCGTGTTTCTACACGAAATATGGCCATGTCGCGTCAGAAAAAGCTTGATAAGATGGATGTTATTGAACTCGCTCAAGAAAGACCTAAACCAGAATTTAATTTTAAAGAATCCCGAGCTTCTGGAAAGTTAATTTTTGAAGCGAAGGATTTAGTGATTGGATATGATTCTCCTCTATCCAAACCATTGAACTTGCGCATGGAAAGAGGACAAAAGGTTGCCTTAATGGGAGCTAATGGTATTGGTAAGACTACCTTACTACGTAGCATCCTAGGTGAGATTAAACCTATATCTGGCCAGGTTGAGCGTGGAGAATACTTGCATATTGGTTACTTTGAGCAGGAAATGAAGAAAACGAATAACAATTCGTGTATTGATGAAGTTTGGAATGAGTTCCCACACTATACCCAATATGAAGTGCGTGCTGCTTTAGCGAAGTGTGGTTTAACCACGAAGCATATTGAAAGTAAAGTGGATGTGTTGAGTGGGGGAGAAAAAGCGAAGGTTCGTTTATGTAAATTGATCAATAACGAGTCTAATCTCCTTGTGCTTGATGAGCCGACGAACCACTTAGATGTGGACGCTAAGGAAGAGTTAAAGCGTGCCCTAAAGGCCTATAAAGGTAGCATCCTCCTTATCAGCCATGAGCCTGAGTTCTATCAGGATATTGCTACGGATGTATGGAATTGTGAGTCCTGGACAACGAAAGTGTTTTAATAAATAGAGATTAGCCTCCGGATCGTTGGTGATTCGGGGGTTTTTTGTGGTTACTGGCTGGTTCGCGGATTCATATAGTGGTCTAACGGAAACTTTCGGCTGGCTATTGGAAAACTTTGGTCGCCTATCAGAAATTTCCCGTCTTCTATCAGAAATCTTCGGCCGCCTATCGGAAATTTCCCGCCTTCTATCAGAATTCTTCAGCTGCCTATCGGAAATTTCCCGCCTTCTATCAGAATTCTTCAGCTGCCTATCGGAAATTTCCCGCCTTCTATCAGAATTCTTCAGCCGCCTATCGGAAATTTCCCGCCCTCTATCAGAAAACCCTTGCCGTCTATCGGAAACTTCCTCCACTTGGATCCCCAGAACAACCGACCATTCATTAACAAAAAGACCCGGTTATTGGTTCAGTGGGACAGCAAACCTGTCCCCGCGTCCCATTCAGTGTTATAATATATGTAAGCAGATGTTTTGGTTTTAAAAATTACTTTTTAAATGGGGGACCTACATGACTCATAATCAATGTATTACTGTCCAACACAAAAAGAAATCTATTGAACTAACGATCCATCGCATGGCTATGTTTCACGCCATAAAGGTGATTGAAGCTTATGATGAAAACCATAATTGCTATTTGCTATACTTTTATAAAAATCAATATCTAACCTATAAAAAGACACCATCTATTTCTCTAATCTCTCGTCTTCAAATGATATTCACCAAGGGAATTATGATACACGCACCTCATCCACTCATTCACGAACAAGTCGGAAATACCCGCTATGCTCCTTTTTACAGTTTTAATCAATTACTACCTAAGCTTGAAAGTCAATACACCCAACAGGAAACTGCTTTCATCTTCTCCTTCTTTGACAATTATATCTCCAAAGAAAAATTAGTCGCTCTTTTTAAAAAGCACTACAATCAATTCAGAAGAGATGGGCAATTTTTCAAAGCTTACCAATTACTCCGCACTTGCTTAGACTTTGCCCCTGAAAATACATGGGCCCAAGATATGTCACATAATCTACAATACCACTCTTATGAAAAGCTTTATGATGCTGCCGGTGCCTCGCTGTTATCGAAAGACCCTTTATTTGCTGAGATTCAATTATTCCAAAATAGACAAGATCGAGACTCCTTTATCCAACTCCAAGATAAACTGTCAACTGATTCTAGATGGGTCGATCAAATTGGTCTTTATATAGATCAGGTTAATACTGCAAACCAACAAACATTTCTCTCTCTTCTATCCTCACACCTATCGGAAGAAGCTACTGCCAAAGTTTTAAGGGAGCTTCTAAAAAAGGAGCATTTGCCCTTAGTTCAAGATACACTATTTAACATCCTACTAAACCTAAGGCAATATGAGGAAGCAATCAATACAATGGCCATTCCACATGCTAAACTGTCTGACTCTCAATTTCTCCAGATTCAAGACATTTTCGAAAATCAAGAGTTAGACTCAAATAAATTACACACCCAAAACTTCAATCAAATACTGGTCCATCAAACGGATTCTCGAAAGTTAGAAAAGATGCTACGTCTATGTGTCCCTTTGCTTTTCCAAAAACATGAATTTTCCTATATCGACGAATGGTTAGAGCCATTAAGAGAACGACAACTCTCTCTTCCAACGCTACAAAAGATAAATCTTATGAAAGAATTAAAAGACGATCCTGAAAGACAGCTACTCCTTGGGGAACTTTACTACGAATTTAAACAATATGAGCTGGCCATTGATTGCTTTAGCTTCGATATGGAATTAAGGCCTACAAGCGCTGAACCTATTCAATGGTTAGCCAAATCGTACCGGGATATGGGTAAGTTGGAAGAAGCCACCTCCTATCAGAACGTGTTATCCATGATGCAAAAAAGAGCATAACAAAAAAGCCTACCCCGGTAGGCTTTTTACTTTTTCTATCTGTGTAATTTTAGTTCCTGGAAAATAAAAATCGATAATTTCTTGATAGGTCTTCCCGCTCTTTCCCATAACACTGGCACCCCACTGACTCATTCCTACGCCATGACCATACCCTCTACCTCTCATAATATACTCACTCCCGTTGGATTCTAATGTGTCAATGAAGTAGCTTTTAAAAAGATTCCCACCAATCATTGGTCGTATACGATTAAGGTCTTCATTCTCAAGTTCGACTTGCTCATATAGAACCGTTCCACCTATAGGTTGGTATAAAAATTCAATGGTTATGGAACCTTTTACTGAACGTTTTGATTCTAATTGTTCATCCGATACCTCAAACTGGGGGATTGTCACAATTTTACTGTCACCAGGGTACCCATGTCTCTTCAGCCATTTTTTTATCGTTTGGGCTATTTCTTTATCCTGCTCAACCGCACCCTCCCACCACTTAGGGTCTTCTAATTCAATCTCTTCAGGAGAAATTTGTGTACGGTTCAATCTGAATTCCCATGGATTAACAGGGTCATAGGGGTCTTTTTTTATAGGAAAACAAGAAATAGGTTTTCCTCCCCATACATGAGCATTATTTTCTGTATATCCGCCGTTACTTGCAGAGTAAAAGGCATCAATTAGTTTCCCTTCGTATGTAATGACCTCTCCCTGCGTTTCCTCCACAGCCTTTGTAGTGTTTTCAAACCACGAATACCCTCCATATACTTGATACTGTATCGTATCGTCCATATCCTTATGCATTTGGGATACGGCATATGTTCTGGCTGCTAAGGCTTGAGCTTTTAAAGTCTCAATGCTCCAAGTGGGGTACACTTCAAATGGGACAACTCCCTTTAAGTAATCCTCTAAAGGAAGCTGGTTTACAGGGCGAATGACATCTTGTCCTTCGACTAAAAATTCCATTGCCCCTAAATATGGGTGGTTATTGATATAGATTTGATGCTCTTGGTCATATCTTTCAGGTATTAAAATGAGGGAGCCATTGATCCTATATTTTTCTTCTTTCCCATGAATCCATAGTGTGCCACTTTTTGTTGAAAAAGTGTATGTCATACCTTCCTTCAATGTGAAGGCAGGGTCCAATGTTCTATATTTTCCCTTTAAGGTTACATGTAGTTCAGTTGGATCCCCAATATAGTTTTTTAACTTAACGGTTACCAGCTCTTCTGCACTTGTTTTAGTCGAAAACATAAAAAATACAATGATTAAAAAAAGGTATCTTTTCATATTCATATCCTCCTGAAACCTATGACTATGATTAGATTACCCAATGAATCGAGTAGGAGGGGGTGACTAACCCCCGACCTCTCACACCACCGTACGTACCGTTCGGTATACGGCGGTTCAACTATGATTGACGTAAAAATTCATATCGTTC
>NZ_BAAADJ010000059.1 GCF_039522365.1 Bacillus carboniphilus
GGTTTGGAAGGGGCCCCTTCCAAACCAAATCAAAATCATACACATTACCAATACAAAGCTGGTTGATACTTGTAATCAATTTTACACAATATTATGGACTTGACTCAATTATTGGGCTGAAGGTGCAATTCTTGGGCGGAAGGTGCAATTCTTGGGTTGAAGGTGCAATTCTCGGGCGGAAGGTGCAATTATCGGGTTGAAGGTGCAATTCTTGGGCTGAAGGTGCAATTCCGTGGTTGAAGGTGCAATTCTCGGGCGGAAGGTGCAATTATCGGGTTGAAGGTGCAATTCTCGGGCGGAAGGTGCAATTCCAGGGCTAAAGGTGCAATTCTCGGGCGGAAGGCGCAATTCCCGGGCTAAAGGTGCAATCCCGGACCTAAAGAGTGAAATTTCGACCATTTTTTCAAGAAAACCATAAACGATTTCCATTGTAGCTACCATTAAATTGTGTTAAAGTATTAACAAGTTTTATTTTAATTCATAGTATACTCATAGGAATTATATAGATTAGGGGTGCATATAGTGGGACGGGAATTTTTAGACTTGTTTGATGAGTGGGCAAAAGATTATGATCAAGCAGTTATAGGTAAGGATCCCCAGTATGTAGAGGTTTTTTCAAACTATGAGCAAATCTTAAGTGAAGTAGCCAATCGTTCCTATGGAAAAGTTTTGGAATTTGGTGTAGGGACAGGTAACTTAACTAAAGTTTTATTTGACCAAGGTTATGATGTTGTAGGGATTGAGCCATCCACGGAGATGAGAAAGGTAGCAAAACAAAAACTTCCTGCGCATATTCCGATAAAAGAGGGCGACTTCTTAACATTTCCTTTAGAGAAAGACGTTACTACCATTGTAAGTAGTTATGCTTTTCATCATTTAACCGATGAGGAGAAAGAGAAAGCTTTCAACATATACTCGAGCCTTTTAAAAAAACAGGGGAAAGTTGTATTCGCTGATACTATGTTTGAATCGGATCGTGCTTTTACTACAATAATAGAAGAAGCGAAAGAAAAAGGGTATAATCGCCTAGCAGAGGATTTATTATCCGAGTATTATACAACGATACCAAACTTAAAAAGGATAGCTGAGGATACTGGCTTTACGGTTCATTTTACTCAGCTTAATGATTTTGTTTGGATCCTTGATGCAACGAAAGTGAAGGATTAAGGTAACACCTCTCTTTTGTTTAAAAACTTGAGTAGAAAGTGGGATTAGTAATGAAAGTAGCAATTATCGGAGCAATGGAAGAAGAAGTCGTTATATTAAGAGAAAGAATGACAGATACAACTGTGTTAAATGTAGCAGGTTGTGAGTTTACAGAAGGTACTCTAGAAGGTGTTCAGGTCATTCTGTCCAAATCAGGTATTGGAAAAGTAAATGCAGCCATGTCCACTTCGCTTTTACTACAAATATATAAACCAGATTTTGTTTTAAACACTGGCTCTGCTGGAGGTTTTAATCCTGAGCTTGAGGTTGGAGATTTAGTCATTTCAACTGAAGTTCGTCACCATGACGTTGATGTGACTGTTTTTAATTATGAATATGGTCAAGTACCGGGTCTTCCAGCCGCTTTTGTTGCGGATGAAAGACTCATTACGATTGCTGAGAAAGTAGCTAAAAATATGAAGGATGTTCAAACTGTTAAGGGTCTAATTGCAACAGGTGATTCGTTTATGAACGACCCTGAGAGAGTGCGATTCGTTAGAGAAAAGTTCCCAGCTTTACAAGCTTCTGAAATGGAAGCAGCAGCGATTGCACAAGTTTCTCATTTGTTTGGAGTGCCATTTCTAATCATTCGAGCACTTTCAGATATCGCTGGTCAGGAGTCTAATGTTTCATTTGAACAATTCCTCGATAAAGCTGCAAAGCATTCAGCAGAACTAATAGTGAATATCATCAAAGAGATTTAAGGACAAATGTGCAGTAAGAGGTGAAATCATTGAACATTTATAAAAATGTACATGAGTTAATCGGGAATACCCCTGTTGTTGAAATTACTCAATTTTCTTTGCCGAAAGGTGTAAGACTCTTCGCTAAATTAGAGTTTTATAACCCTGGAGGAAGTATCAAGGACCGTTTGGGAATGGGGCTTTTACAAGATGCGGAGAAAAAGGGGTTACTGAAACGAGGGGGGACGATTATCGAGCCAACAGCTGGAAATACAGGGATTGGCTTATCTCTTGCTGCTCTGAATAAAGGGTATCAAGTCATCGTTTGTGTTCCGGAAAAATTCAGTGTTGAAAAACAGGAACTGATGAAGGCTTTAGGGGCCAAGATTATTCATACTCCTACAGAACAAGGGATGAGGGGAGCTATTCAAAAAGCAAAGGAGTTAAGTGAATTAACGCCAAATTCCTTTTCACCAAGCCAGTTTGCTAACCCTGCAAACCCAGAAACCTACTATAAAACTCTCGGACCGGAGCTTTGGTCTCAACTTAATGGAGAGATAGATATATTTATAGCGGGTGCCGGAACGGGTGGAACTTTTATGGGGACATCACAATTTCTAAAAGAACAAAATCCAAAAATTAAAACGGTGATTGTTGAGCCAGAAGGATCGATATTAAATGGGGGAGAGCCTGGCCCTCATAAAACAGAAGGGATCGGAATGGAATTTATCCCTGAATACATGGACAAAAACCTATTTGATGCTATTCATACTGTTGACGACGAAGCTGCCTTTAGAGCTGTAAAGGAATTAGCACGAAAAGAAGGGCTATTAGTAGGAAGTTCATCGGGAGCAGCCCTTTGTGCAGCCTTGCGTGAAGCAGAGAACCTTCACACTGAAGCAAACATTGTAACGATCTTTCCTGATAGTAGTGAAAGATATCTTAGTAAAAAAATATATGAAGGTGGGATTTAGGATGAGGAAAAAAACCCAACTCATTCATGGAGGAATTGTCGGGGATGAACAAACAGGAGCAGTGTCGGTCCCGATTTATCAAGTAAGTACTTACAAACAAGAAGCAGTAGGGAAGCATAAAGGCTATGAATATTCTAGAACAGGGAATCCAACAAGACATGCTCTTGAGGAACTCATAAAAGATCTTGAGGGTGGTGTAGCTGGATTTGCATTTGGATCGGGGATGGCAGCCATTACTGCAACTGTTATGCTATTTAACTCAGGAGACCATATCATATTAACCGATGATGTGTACGGTGGGACCTACCGAGTTATGAATAAGGTATTAAATCGTTTTGGAATAGAATCTACCTTTGTTGACACAAGTGATGTAGAGAACATAAAGAAAGCGTTAAAACCTAATACTAAAGCACTTTATATTGAAACACCTACGAACCCTCTACTTAAAATTACAGATATTGAGGCAGTATCGAATTGGGCGAAATCTGAGGACCTATTAACTATTGTAGACAATACGTTCTCCACTCCGTATTGGCAAAATCCTATCAAACTTGGAGCAGACATTGTCCTTCATAGTGCAACAAAGTATTTAGGCGGTCATAGTGATGTTGTGGCAGGTTTAGTGGTTGTGAATGATAACAAGTTAGCAGAAGATCTTCATTTTATTCAAAATTCAACTGGTGGGGTATTAGGACCACAAGATTCATGGCTTCTTATAAGAGGAATAAAAACACTTGGTGTAAGAATGGAAGAGCATGAAACAAATACGAATAAAATAGTAGAGTTTTTATCTACACATCCAAAAGTGGAGAAGATTTACTATCCAGGATTACCTAGCCATCCATACCATGAGATTGCACAAAAACAAGGAAGTGGTTTTGGTGGGATGTTATCTTTTGACGTTGGTAGTGAAGAAGCAGCAGACAAGTTGTTAGCTAAGATTAAGTACTTTACTTTGGCTGAAAGTTTAGGTGCTGTTGAAAGCTTAATTTCGGTACCGGCTAAGATGACTCATGCTTCGATTCCACCTGAGCGACGCCAAGAGTTAGGGATTACAGATGGTCTGGTTAGAATTTCTGTAGGTCTTGAAGATGTAGAGGACTTAATCGAAGACTTGAAACAAGCATTGGAATTATAATCTGTTCTAAGTGAGAAGTAAAATTAACTAAAATAAGCAAGGCTACAGGTTCCGACTCAACTTGTAGCCTTGTTTTTAAGTGAAAACCTTTCTAGTTCTTCCTTTTATTACAAGAGAGAATTCTAGCCTACTATGTTATGATTTTAATAGAACTTTTTTCTACTGGTAGGTGAAGGATATGAAAAAACAGATGAAAGATCTTCAAGGGAAAGTTGAGGATTATCAAAGGTTTGCCTATATATTGTTAGCTGTTAGTGGTTTTTTCTATTTCGGAGCTGTAATCCCTACCATTCAAAAAACTGAGTTTGTGTTAACATTGCTCATGGTAGGTACTCTTGTTATGATTGTAGCTGCAACAGCCAGTTTACTATACGCTAAACGTTGTAAAAGTACTCTTCTTCAATTAGAGGAAGAACAAAATATAAATAATTAACGGTTAGAAGTCAACAAATGTTGGCTTCTTTTTTTGGCATTATAAACCGTTAAAAACAGGTTATTTAACCAATTTTTATTTTTTTAGGAAAAAAGTGGTTTACAAACGGTACTCATGTGTATATAATTAGCAATGGAGATTAAGAAAAGGAGGTCGAATGACATGAAAAAGTTAGTTAACTTCAAAATTGGAACTACAATTTCATATGAAACACCTTACGTAATCGACCTCGGTATAAGTTTGTAATTGGTTATGTCTACACAATATGACTATAACGCCGCAGGGACTACGTATCCTTGCGGCTTTTTTGTGCCCATATATGGGTCTCATTAAAGCGCGGGGAAACTTTCCTGCGCTTTTTTATGCCTAAAAACGTGTGTAGATCAAATCAAACCATAATCTCAAATAAAGATAGAAGGAGGAAACCCGTCATGACATTTCAATTTTTATTCTTTACGATTACTGTTCAGAAGCGTAAAAAAACCGTGGAACAGTACAGACGTGAAGCACAAGTTCAAGAAATCTACGATGAAATGAAATATCGTTACCTTGAACATTTTACCCGTATTGGTTAATCAACAACAATAATAAAAAGAGAAGAGAGGAGAGATTTTAATGATTGGTTTTACATTTTTAAAGTTTGGAATTCTTATGGAGATGGATACAGCTTAGCTAAAGAGCAGCTTCACGGGAAGCTGCTCTTTTATTTTTAAGTACATAGTCATTATTTCCTACAAATGGATGGTAATACCAGACTCTTTCTTTTAATGGACAGACACAAAACTGAAATAAAAACATATTTATAGGTTATAGGCGAATGTCTTAGAGGAGAGGTGACGGAATGTCTGGTATCATAGCAGCATTGTCCTACTTAATGAAGGAGCTTATTTTTCTTGTTTCTTATGTGAAAAATAATGCCTTTCCACAGCCCTTATCTGCTAGTGAAGAAAGGAAATACTTACGCAAAATGGCAGAAGGGGATGAGGAAGCCAGAAACCTGTTAATCGAGCATAATCTAAGGCTAGTGGCTCATATTGTAAAAAAATTTGAAAATACTGGCGAGGATGTTGAGGATCTCATCTCAATTGGAACCATTGGTTTAATCAAAGCTATCGAAAGTTATTCGGAAGGCAAGGGAACAAAGCTTGCTACCTATGCTGCTCGTTGTATTGAAAATGAAATACTTATGCACCTTCGTGCACTAAAGAAAACGAAAAAAGATGTTTCTTTACATGACCCTATTGGTCAGGATAAGGAAGGAAATGAAATCAGTTTAATTGATGTTTTAAAATCTGAATCAGAAGACGTAATCGAAACCATCCAGTTAAATATGGAGCTTGAAAAAGTGAAGGAATATATTGATGTCTTGGATGGGCGAGAAAAAGAAGTGATTGTTGGACGCTTTGGCCTTGATCTTCAAAAGGAAAAGACACAAAGAGAAATAGCAAAAGAACTAGGTATTTCAAGAAGCTATGTTTCTAGAATTGAGAAGAGAGCACTTATGAAAATGTTTCATGAGTTTTACCGTGCTGAAAAAGAAAAAAAGGGTAAATAGAAAAAGGGCTGCCGATGCAGCCCTTTTCATATTCTTACATTTTTCCATCTTGTATTAAAGGCTTCCAGTTTTCTCCACGGTCTGTTGTTTGAAGGATATCTGGGTCATAGGTAACTATGGAGAATTGGTTTGGGTTTTGTTGAGAAACCGCAATGTAAGTAATAGGATTATCATAATCCAAGTATGGAATGGGTAATGGGGTGGATTTTTTATTACTCAAATTGAAACTGTGAAGTCCAATATCTCCCTCATCACTAACCGTTGCATAAATTATTTCCTCTTCCGAAAAAGCAAGGGCTGTAATCATACCTTCCGTCCATTTAGAAAAGGTATCTCCAGCATTTTCGGAAACAAAGAGACCTTCTCTGGTTGCTAAAGCAACCATTTCTCCGTTAGAAGGGTGTACAGCTATCATGCCATATGTATCCGCATCGAAACCTGCCATAATGGGTTTATTCCAGTCCCCTCCTCCATCTGAAGAATGGTAGAAGCCTGTGTTTAGTGATGAATTTGCCTGTTCATTGATGATATAGACATCTTGACCAGAATAACTCGCTCCTAAAAAATGAAAATCGGATTCTCCGTGGAATTTAATAAGGTTAAGTTCCTCTCCGTATTGGTCAGCCTTAATGAGTCCAAGAGGATCTTTTAAGGATGAGTCATTATTAGGGTGACCGCTTGAATAAAAGCCGTCCTTCGTCACTTGAAAGCCCATATAATCATGGAGGTTTTTCGTGGTCTCAAACCAGGAAGCAGATACATCTCGATAAACTTTAATTCCGTTATGTGTAGCAACCAGGAGTTCATTTTCATCGTTATATCCAATTCCATGAACATGTTCTATCGTTAATTCATCCGTCTCAACTAAAAATGGTTGGTTGGATTCTTCAGAGTTTTCTATGGTTTCCTGTTGTGTGTCCTCCTTTGGAGTACTGTCGTCTGCCGAACAGGAGGCAAGGAACAGAATGCTAAAAGTAAAAATTGTCCATTTTCTCATCAGTGTTACACCTCTTACTAGCTAAGATTGCATTAACAATTACTAAGTGTAATGTAATGGCTTAACTCTGTACTTACAAGATTGTAGTCAATAGCCACAAATTCGCTTCTACATTTCTTAGTATCGCCATGCATCTACCACTATAAGCGAAAATGGACAAAAAATCATGTGAACAATTTGAGAATTTTGTAGAATAAAAGTGGGGAGTGGGGAGGATTAACTCGATAAATAATCTTTTTTAATATCCTTTACTTTCACTGTTGTCTTGCCTTTTCCATTACAAATCGGGCACTTTTTTGTAAGCATACCATAAGATTTAATAGATCCGGCTCCGTTACATTTTTTACAGATAGCAATTAGCTTCATAGGAACACTCCCTTCTTTTAGTTTGAAAATTCTAACTTTACATATTATTATATGAAAATTCTGGAACCATGTGTAGTATGGAAATCTTACATAATATAAACTTGTGACTTTTTTGATGCCCAAACATAATAGTCGTTTGTCTCATATTATATAGGGAGAAATTAAATAGGAGGGACGACTATGCCATATGCTTTTCCGTACGGTTATCCTCCAGCACCATATCCTGTATACACGTATAACGCAGGTGGAGCATACTTTGCATTAGTGATTGTATTGCTTGTATTATTGCTAATCTTTGGTGGTTGGTGGTGTTACCGTTAAAGCGTGTAAAACATGAGTCATTCTTTCAGGAGGTTGTGCTTATTCTGAGTGCCACCTCCTTTTTTGCACTTTAACGTATTACGAAATATAAGGGTTACGAAATAAATGATTAGTAATTTTGTAGAAATCATCTTATAATAAAGATAATTCTATCAATGGGAGGGATTGTTTTGACAAAAACAGTTTACGCAGAAACATGGGACTTAGATGTCTTTTTCCCTGGAGGCAGTAAGTCTGAAGAATTTAAACAATACATAGAAGAACTAAAGGGAAAAGTTCAGTCTTTTTCAGATCAAGTAAAGACTTTAGAGGTTTCAGGTGGTGCTTCAGAAACTAAAGGTTTAGAGGGTGTTCTTCAAGCTTTTTCAAAAGTTGCTTATAGCATGAGACAAGCAGGAGCATTCATTAGTTGTTTAACGGCTCAAGATACTACTGATGATAAAGCAGTAGAATGGAGAGGAACGTTAACAAACCTTAGTGCATCGTTTCAAACATCTTTAACTACTTTAGACCAGAGGTTAACTCAATATGAAGATGGTGTGTGGGAAGAATTATTAAAGAAAGCACCATTTACTGAGATTGCCTTTGTATTGGATGAGAGAAGACAAAAGGCAAAAGAAAAGCTTTCATTAGAGCAAGAATCACTTATTAACTCTTTAAGTGTAGATGGGTATCATGGGTGGGGTCAGTTCTATGACCAAATCGTTAAAAATATTCAAATTCCCTTTAAAGAAAATGGGGAAACAAAGCTACTTTCTGTTGGACAGGCATCCAATAAATTCTCTAACGGTGACCGTGAAGTCCGTAAACAAGTGTTTGAAGATTGGGAGAAGGCTTGGGCAGACCAAGGTGACTATTTGTCTAACACACTAAATCACTTAGCAGGTTTCCGCCTTCAGGTATATAAGCATAGAGGGTGGGAAGAAGTTCTAAAAGAACCACTTTCCATTAACCGCATGGAAAAGAAAACATTAGATGCTATGTGGGAATCTATTGTTGAACACAAGAAACACTTGGTCAAGTACTTAGAAAGAAAAGCAGAGTTACTAGGGGTGGAGAAGTTAAATTGGTATGATTTAAATGCACCAATTGGATCTAGTGAGTCTAGTGTTACCTATCAAGAAGGTGCCGATTTTATTATTGAAAACTTTAAAGATTTTGGTGAAGAGTTAACGGCATTCACTCAAAAGGCTTTTGAAGATCGCTGGATTGAGGCAGAAGATAGACCTGGTAAGAGACCAGGAGGATTCTGTACAGGCTTCCCTGAAAGTGGACAATCTCGTATCTTTATGACGTTCAGTGGTACACCTTCGAATGTATCAACATTAGCCCATGAGCTTGGACATGCTTTCCATAGTTATGCTATGAAGGATGTACATCCTTTGAATAAAAGCTATGCGATGAATGTAGCCGAAACAGCTTCTACTTTTGCTGAAGCAATTGTTAGTGATGCTTCCGTTAAAACTGCTAGCACACACGAGGAAAAGCTTGCTCTTCTTGAGGATAAGCTACAACGTTCTGTTGCGTTACTAATGAATATTCACGCACGTTTCTTATTTGAAACACGTTTCTATGAGGAAAGAAAGAACGGAAATGTATCCTATAATCGTTTAAATGAGATTATGTTAGAGGCTCAAAAAGAAGCATATTGTGACTCATTGGGTGAGTATCATCCATTGTTCTGGGCATCTAAACTACATTTTTATATTACAGGAGTACCGTTCTATAACTTCCCATACACATTCGGATTCTTGTTCTCTATGGGAATTTATCAAAGAGCCCTAGAAGAAGGACAAGGCTTTGAACAAAAGTATATTGCGCTATTAAAAGATACTGCATCTATGACTGTTGAGGATTTGGCAAAGAAACATTTAAATGTTGACTTAACAGAAAAAGATTTCTGGGAGGATGCAATAAAACCAGTGGTGAAAGATGTAGAAGATTTCTTAGAAATGACAAAATAATGAGTAATAAAAGTCGATCCATAGTGGGTCGGCTTTTTATTTATGCCTTTTGTTCATAAAAAAACCGCCAAAAAGGCGGGCTTGGTATCGTTCTACATTTTTTTTACTTTAAATGGACTAACCATACAAAGAGATAAAACCACCATTATAAATAAGTAAGCATTTCCTGGAATAAAAGATGTTAATAAGAACAAAAGAGTAGCTATACAGCCTACAACAGTAATCGGAACTCCTGTAAAATATCCTTGTTGCTCAGAAATATTGAAACGAGCTAATCGAATCGCACCACAGCTGATATAAAATATGGTTACAAACATTCCTGCAGAACCAAATTCATTCAGTACTCCTTGATATAGCAACATCGCTGGGGCAATACCAAAAGAAATAATATCACACATCGAATCTAATTGTTTACCAAACTCTGACTCTGTTTGAAGCTTACGAGCTGTAATCCCGTCAAAACGGTCCATGAGGGCAGCTAGAAAAATGAGAAGTAAACTAAGATGTAATTGTCCCTTTGTTACATATAGAATGGCGAATGAACCAAGGAATAAATTAGATAGTGTAATAAGATTTGCAGCTTGTGACTTTAGCTTTTTTACCGTAATATCAATTACGTGGGTTAAAAACAAAATTATCACTCTCCTAAAATATAGAAGATACCAGTTTATTATATTATAATATCTTTATTGTATGAATTTTATGAGGAAAGGTAAAGATAATTTTTTTCTCATAAACATAGCTAATCAGAAAATGGGTGACATACTTGATTAAAGAAAAACTATATCGCATCATGATCGAACTAACAAACGGGCCATTTACAAGTAAGATTTTACAAAAGTTTACACAATCAAAGTGGAGTCGTAGACTCATTCCATTATATATGAAAACGTATAATATTTCCTCTGACGAGCTTTCTCTGCCCCTAGATGCATACCCTTCTCTCCAAGAGTTCTTTATTCGAAAACTTAAAGATAACGCTAGAACCATTACTGAAGGGGAGAAAACGATTATTAGTCCAGTTGATGGAGTACTTGAAGACTGGGGTAACATTACACCTGATACTCAAATGTTGGTTAAAGGAAAGCCCTATTCCATTGAAGAAATGTTAGGTAGCAAAGAAAAGGCAGATGAATATGCAGGTGGAAAGTTCATTTTATTGTACCTTAGTCCAGCTCATTATCACCGGATTCATTCTCCCTTAGCCGGTAAAGTCGTATCAACATATTCTCTTGGTAGCAAATCGTATCCGGTAAATCGACTAGGCATTTCCCTAGGAAAGTCCCCTCTGTCAAAAAATTTCCGATTAGTTTCAGAATTTGAAAATGAGGAACGGAAATTTGCCCTTGTAAAAATAGGTGCGATGTTTGTAAATAGTATTGAATGGACATGTAAAAATGAAAACGTGATAAAGGGAGAAGAATTAGGTTACTTCTCATTTGGCTCTTCGGTTGTTTTATTGTTTCCAAAAGGTTATATGGAAATAGACCAGAATTTAAAAAGAGGAACACCTGTTTTAATGGGAACCAATATAGGACGGGTTAAATAGTTAATGATTAGAAGGGATAGAACATGGACCACTTCTAGAGTGAGTGCCAGTGTTTTATCTCCTATTTTATTTTGACAAAAAAAATACTCTGTTTTAACAGAGTGGGAAGTCAATTATGAGCTCTTTTTAATTTGATGGGTTAAAGAACGACGGTGTATTTCTGTCTCAATGAGGCGAATAAACTCAGGGCTTAAATTTAGTTCTCGCGCTTTGTAGTACGACTCTAGTAATAGTTGATCGGATAACTTTTTCACGAACAGCACCCCCGATTTTTGAAATAAGGTTCTATTCACCAAGTGTTTGACATAAATTAGTAGGTTGCTTGGTGTATATTCAATCTAACAGATTTAAAAACTTAGAACAAGCGTTCTGTTATCCACAGAGGTCAGTGGATAACCTGTTATTAAGTTGTGTGTAAATTCCGAAATACCACAATTTTACTATGTGTATATTGTGTATAAAGTTTTCCACAAGTGTTGAAATCCCAACCAATTTGTCGAAAAATATTTGAATTAAAGTCGATTTTCCTATAAAAATGTATATGAACAAGAGCAGTATAAGAAAAAAGTCATGCTTTCATCGACGTAGTATCACTGTTGTTACTTTCTTGTTGTTTAGGAAATTATAAAATCGCCACTTGTGTATAACTTTGCATGAAATGGGTCTCCGGCCAGCTCCAGCGCCTAGCCAGTTCTTCATTGAAAATACTTCCCGAATAACTTGCTTAAAGCATGATCGTTAGATGATGCTTTAAGCAGCTCGAGGTCACAAACCAATCCGTCAAGAAGGTTAAAAAGCAACCTTCTCGCCGGCTTGTCTTGTGCTTGTCGGGGCTGATCGAGGCGCTTGCGCATTTGTTCTCAAAAGGAACCTTTGAAACAACAGGAAAAATTCGGTATGATGATGAAAGTCATGAAGAATGAGGTGGATAAAGTGCTAACAAACTTTTTACCAGCAGAGCACGTTAAGGATATATTTGAGATAACACCAGATAGATTGAAGGAAAAAGGGATTAAGGGTATCATTACCGATTTAGATAATACCTTAGTGGAATGGGATCGTCCGAATGCAACCCCCCGTTTAATTGAATGGTTTGAAGAAATGAAGAAGAATGACATTTTGGTAACGATCGTATCAAACAATCAAAAGGAAAGAGTTCGTTTGTTTGCAGATCCTTTACATATACCATTTATTTATCAGGCAAGAAAACCAATGACAAAGGCCTTTAAGAAGGCTGTTACAAGTATGAATATTAAAAAGGAAGAAACCGTAGTGATTGGTGATCAATTACTAACGGATGTGCTAGGAGGAAATCGAGCAGGGTTTCATACCATACTAGTCGTCCCAGTTGCTCAATCTGACGGTTTTTTTACTAGGTTTAACCGAATTATAGAAAGACGAATTTTAAATATATTAAAAAGAAAAGGTTATATCCAATGGGAGGATCAATCGTGACACATTCAGAAGAACAAATTTTCAGCTGTATTGGTTGTGGAGTTCATATCCAAACGGAAGACCCCAACAAAATGGGATATGCACCTCCTTCTGCTTTAGAAAAAGAAGAAATTGTATGTAAACGTTGCTTCCGTTTAAAGCACTATAATGAGGTCCAAGATGTTGAACTAACTGATGATGATTTTCTTAGAATGCTCCATAGTATTAGTGAAGATGATGCTTTGGTTGTGAAAATTGTAGATATATTCGACTTCAATGGTAGTTGGATTACGGGTATTCAACGGTTTGTCGGAAATAATCCAGTTTTACTTATTGGAAACAAAGTAGACCTTCTCCCTAAGTCTGTAAAGCATTCCAAGCTAATTCAATGGATGAAATTCCAAGCCAAAGAAATGGGATTGAAGCCACTTGATATTGCTTTAGTAAGTGCCGACAGAGGTAAGGGTATGGATGAGGTACTAGGTGTAATTGATCACTTCCGCAAAGGAAGAAACGTCTACGTAGTTGGAGCTACTAATGTTGGGAAGTCTACTTTTATCAACAAAATTATTGAAAAAGTGGCTGGCGAACAAAATGTTATTACAACCTCCCACTTCCCAGGTACCACATTAGATTTCATTAGAATACCGTTTGATGATGAACAGAATATGATTGATACTCCAGGAATCATTAACCGTCATCAAATGGCTCACGTAGTTGGTAAGAAGGATTTGAAAACGATAACGCCTAAAAAGGAAATCAAACCAAGGGTTTTTCAGCTGAATGAAGGACAAACTCTGTTTTACGGTGGATTAGGAAGGCTTGATTTTCTGAAAGGTGAAAGGCATTCATTTATACATTACTTCTCTAATGAGTTAAATATACATCGGACGAAACTTGAAAAGGCAGATGAACTTTACAAAAACCATCTAGGTGAACTGTTATCTCCACCTGACGAAGAAAGTAAAGAGGGATTCCCTCCATTGGTAAGACACGAATTTATGATTTCAGAAGATAAGACAGATATTGTGTTCTCTGGTCTAGGATGGGTTACGATTCAAGAAAAAGGTGTAAAGGTAGCTGCATACGCGCCAAAAGGAGTATCTGTTCTGATTAGGAAATCGCTTATCTAATGTAGGGGAAGGAATGTCAGGAATGGAAAAAATATATGGAGTGATCGGAAATCCAATTAAACATTCACTCTCACCTCTTATTCATAATCAAGCTTTTTCATTAAATGATATAGAAGCTAGATATCATGCCTTTAAGGTAGAGAAGGAATTCCTAGGCGCGGCTGTCCAAGGGATGAGGGCACTGGGTATAGGAGGGTTTAATGTTACTATCCCACATAAAGAAGCTGTGATGGACTTTCTAGATGATGTTGACCCCCTTGCTAAACAAATCGGTGCAGTTAACACCGTTGTCCAAAAAGATCATAAGCTTGTGGGTTATAACACCGATGGAATTGGTTTTGTTAAAGGAATGAGAGAAACTATTTCAGATAGTGAAATAGAAAATAAAAAAGTGTTGATTATTGGCTCAGGAGGAGCAGCGAAGGCGATTTATTTTACCTTACTTACAGAAGGTTTTATCCACGTTGATATAACCAATCGTTCTTTAAGTAGAGCACAAAATCTAATATTCGAATGCCCACACCCAACTAGTAATCAATCGAATGCATTAAGCTTATCTGAAGCAGAAAGCCAACTTCAGTCTTATGAGATTCTCATACAGACAACTTCAGTAGGAATGTCACCAGAAGTAGATGTGGCACCAATTAAATTAGATAAGGTACAAAGTGGAACGTTTGTCTACGATATTATATATAATCCTTTCGAGACAAAACTTCTGGTAAAAGCAAAAGAAAAAGGTTGCTTGACCCATAATGGCCTGGATATGTTTATTTACCAGGCTGCGTATGCCTTTCAATTGTGGACAGGAGTTTGGCCGAATACGACCATCATGAAAAAGACACTAGTGGAACACTTAGGAGGAAGTTAAAATGTTAACGGGTAAACAAAAAAGATTTTTACGTTCGAAGGCTCATCACCTGAACCCTATTTTTCAAGTTGGGAAAGGTGGAATAAGTGAGAATTTAGTAAAACAGATTGTGGATGCTCTTGAGGCGAGAGAGCTTATTAAAATCAGTATCCTGCAAAATTGTGAATATGACCGTGATACTGTTGCTGAAGAACTTTCTAGTCAAGCGAAGGCTGAGCTTGTTCAAGTAATCGGAAACACGATTGTACTCTACAAGGAATCAAAAGAGAAAAAACAAATAATCCTACCATAAAAAGGATGAAGACTATGGTAAAAAAGGTTGGCATCTTAGGTGGCACGTTTGATCCGCCACATATTGGTCATCTCATTATAGCTAATGAGTGCTTATTCCAAGCTTCATTAGATGAGGTTTGGTTCATGCCAAATAATGTTCCACCTCATAAACAAAAAACCGATGACGTATCAAATAGAGAGAGGGAAGACATGGTGCGTTTAGCTATCATGAATCACCCCCGCTTTAAGTTGGAGCCAATCGAACTAAAAAGAGAGGGTACTTCCTATACCGTGGATACCATGAGGTTGTTAAGGGAACAAAACCCAGATGTGGATTTCTATTTTATTATCGGTGGAGATATGATTGAATATTTACCAAAGTGGTATAAAATAGAAGAATTGGTTAAGATGGTACAGTTTTTAGGTGTGAAAAGACCTAATTACTCAGACCAATCAAGCTTCCCAGTAAAGCTGTTAGATATACCAGAGATTAACCTTTCCTCCACACAAATCAGAGAACGAATACAAAAAAGACAATCCATTCGTTACCTGGTTTCAGATTCAGTTAGGGAGTACATAGAGGAGAACGGTATATATGGATCCTAAAAAAGCGTTAGAAATTGTTCGGAAACAATTAAAGGAAGAGCGATATAACCATACATTAGGTGTTGTGGAATCATCAATACAATTATCGAAACTGTATCAGGTAGATGAAAAAAAGGCAGAATTAGCAGCAATCTTTCATGATTATGCTAAGTATCGTCCGAAAGAAGAAATGCGTTCCATTATTATTCAAGAAAAAATGGCTGCTGACCTCTTACAATTCCATCATGAGTTATGGCATGCTCCAGTCGGGGCATACTTAGTAAAAAGGGAAGTTGGCATTGAAGACGAGGATATTCTACTAGCCATCAAGTCCCATACGACGGGAAGACCTGGTATGACTGACTTAGAAAAAGTAATTTTCTTAGCGGATTACATCGAACCTGGTCGTAAGTTTCCTGGTGTAGATGAGGCGAGAGAGCTTGCCAAGAATGATTTGAATCAAGCAGTTATTTTTGCTTTAAAAAACACAATTCAATTTCTGATGAGGCAAAATCAGCCAATTTATCCTGATACTTTTCAAACTTATAATCATATGCAATTAAATAGGAGGTCTAACTAAATGGAATCTCAAGACCTGTTGAAAACAGTAGTAAAAGCTGCTGATGATAAGAAAGCCAATGATTTAATGATATTAAATATGCAAGGGCTATCACCTATGGCAGATTATTTTGTAATAGGTCACGGAAATTCAGACCGACAAGTACAAGCCATTGTAAGGGAAATTAAAGATCAAGTTCATGAACTAGGTTTGTCTGTTAAAAGACTAGAAGGCTTTGATGAAGCCAAATGGATTCTTATGGATATTGGGGATGTAGTTGTTCATATTTTCCAGAAAGATGACAGAGCCTACTATAACCTAGAACGTCTGTGGGGAGATGCACCTACAATTCAGGTAGAAAGTGTGCTGGCTTAATGAGCCATTATATCAATATGGCCACCGTTTATGATGCGTTAATGGCCGATGCACCATACGATAAATGGGTTGATTTCGTAATTAAACATGTTACTTCCATTCAAAAGCCACATGAAGAAACTTCTCTCCTCGATGTAGGGTGTGGAACGGGTGAATTAGTCATCCGATTAAAAAAACACGGTTTCCTTGTAATGGGAGTGGATTTGTCCGAAACTATGCTTGCTATTGCCAGGCAAAAAGCAGAAATCGAAGGATTAAAGATTCCTCTTTTTCATCAGGATATGACATCTCTACAGGTTGAAGAACCAGTTGATATTATTACCATTTTTTGCGACTCATTGAACTATCTACTGTCTAAAGAAGATGTAATCAACACTTTTAAAGCCTGCTACGAGAGTTTAAACACAGGTGGAATGATTTTGATTGATGTCCATTCCCCATATAAAATGGAGCAGTTTTTGATGAATGAGCCCTTTTATCAAGTCGGTGAAGATGTTACGTATATTTGGAATTGCCAAGAAGGAAACGACCCATTGTCTGTAACTCATGATCTGACCTTCTTTGTTCTTAACGAGGTAAGTGGGGAATATCAGCGCTTCGATGAATGGCATCAACAAAGAACATATCCAATCGATGAGTGGAACGAAATGCTTTCTTCTGTAGGTTTTTCTTCTATCACTCTTCAAGCTGATTTTACGAATGAACCAGACGAAACCTCTGAGCGAATATTCTTTTGTGCAAAAAAATAACAGCCACCTATTTTTAGGGGCTGTTTTACTTTTTTAAAGTTTAAGAAGGAGTTTGAGTTTTTACGGAGAATTATATACCGAACTGTTCGTATACTTTCTCTAAATCCTCACCAAATTTCTCATGGGTTGCTTGAAATAGCTTTTCAAATATCCCATCAAGCTCTGTTTCCAACACTTTAATTCCTTCTCCGGTTATACCACCCTTTACACATACTTTATCTTCTAAAGTAGGTAACGTGTAATGTCCTTGTCGGAGTAACTCACCTAATCCAACTAACATCTCACTGGCTAAAATTGTTGCTGTTTCCTCGTTAATTTCAGTTTCCTGAACTGCACCTTCAATAAACCGCCTTGTTAAATAACTAAAAAAAGCCGGTCCGCAACTCACTATATCTGATGCAACCCTTGTGATATTTTGAGGAATTTCATAAGGCTTCGAAAAAGCTCTAAATAATTCCAACAACTGATGTTTCCATTCTTGAGTACAGGTGGATCCAAATGTAAATAAAGAGACTCCAGAAAATGCGCGGTTCGTAATGCTTGGTATGATTCTTGCAACAGAACAGTCAACTTGATGCTCAAGTTGTTCTACTGAAACCGGACTTGTAATGGATATCATACAGTGGGAAGTCGTTAAGTGTGGTTTTATTCTCTGTAGTAATGGAAAAATATCATGTGGTTTTACACAAATAAATAGACATTGACTCTTTTGAACCAACTCTTCAACATGATCGAATACTTGAAGTTCAGGATAGTTATGCTGTAGTCTTTCAGCTTTTGCACGGGTTCTGTTATGAATGGACAGGCATGAAGGAGAAACTGCGTTTGCTTCTATCATCGCTTCAACTAGTATACTCCCCATATTGCCAGTACCAATCACGCCAATTTGCATACGTATCCCCTCCTTCATATTTAGTCTCTTTCACTTTATGTTTTAATCTGACCATTTATACCAAAACGCAAGGAGTGTTATCATTGAAATACATGTTAGAAAGCCCTAAAAGAATATTTATAATCGCCCTTTTATTATTTTTAATCTTTTTCATTGGCTTTTGGATGCAAAAAAAAGAAGAGTCAGCCTGGAATACGACGCAAGCTTTAACAATTGTTCCAGAAAGCTTACAAGATGAAGACGAACATCCTAATGAAGAGTTAGTACCACCTGAGAACATGGAGTCATTGCCCGAAAAGGAGATATGGGTATATGTTGATGTTAAGGGTGCAGTGGATAAGCCAGGTGTATATAAAGTTTCGGAAAATTCTCGGGTGCAGGATGTTGTAAAGAAAGCGGGAGGATTTACAAAAGAGGCGGATCAGATGCAAATAAATCTTGCCCTTAAAGTATGGGACCAAATGCTCCTATATGTGCCCGAACAAGGGGAAGAAATTGAGATAGTTAGTACACCCGTGATATCATCACAAGATAGTACTGATCACCGCATCAATGTTAATACGGCAACTCTTCAGGAATTGATGACTTTAAATGGTATAGGTGAGAAAAAGGCAGAAGCCATTATTAAATATAGAGAGGAAAATGGTCCATTTATTTCTGTAGAGGAACTCTTAAACATATCAGGAATTGGAGAAGGAATTCTGTCGAAGATTCGCGAAGATATAAGCTTGTAACGAAAAAAGATTTTTTGCAAAAAATGTTGATTAGGAGTTGATATAGATGAGTAGAATTACATGGAACGAATATTTTATGGCGCAAAGCCAACTACTTGCACTACGAAGCACTTGTACACGATTAGCTGTAGGTGCAACGATTGTTAGGGACAAAAGAATGATAGCAGGTGGTTATAATGGATCCATAGCAGGAGGGGAACACTGTACAGAAAAAGGGTGTTATGTGATTGATGGACACTGTATAAGGACAATTCATGCTGAAATGAATGCGATATTACAATGTGCGAAATTTGGAGTGCAGACAGACGGTGCTGAAATTTATGTAACACATTTTCCTTGTCTTAATTGTTCAAAAGCCATTATTCAAGCTGGTATTAAAGCAGTGTACTATGCACAAAGCTATAAGAATCATCCATATGCAATAGAACTTTTTAAGCAAGCTGGAGTGAAAACAGAGCAAGTCACTCTTGATAACAACGATGTAGTTGCAGCTTTTTCAAACTAGATAACATGAGGGTAAACCATATACTGTTGTGTGGCATATGTACCATACTAACAATACATTTAATCTATTATGGTCAAAACAACATTGTGATGGGGATTGTAGGGTTTCTGGTTATCCTCCTTTTGATTGTTAAAAGGAGACCCTTTTTGTTCCTATTGACCCTTTGTATATGTGTTTTCTCCGTCAGAGCCGAGATCAGCATGCAATCATCATCTGGTTGGACGGAGGGGGATAGTAAAATCTTAAAAGTCTATTTCAATCAGTCACCTGAAGTTATGGGAAATAAAGCGAGATCTATTGTAAATACCACTTCAGGAGATAAAGTACAAATTGAAATTCAAGATCTAAATGCGATAGGTTTTATTGAACCGGGGATGAGGTGTACTGTCGAAGGAAGCCTCATCTCACCACCTACCCCAACAAATTTTAACGCATTTGATTATCGGCAGTACCTTCAAACAAAAGGGGTCCAATGGATTTTTAAAGTTAACACTATTTATAAACCTGATTGTTTGTTTGATCCCTCTTTCTTTTCTTTCACTTTTACCCACCAGCTCCGAGACCAGATAAAACAGATTCTAAATGATCGGCTTCCTTCTCCCACTAAAGAATTAACTATAGCTTTATTACTGGGAGATAGGGATGGAATTGAAAGTCATGTCCTTAAAGCATACGAAAATTTGGGGATCGTTCATTTGTTAGCAATCTCAGGTTTACATGTAGGTTTGATATCTGCTGTATTTATAGGGCTATGTATCCGGTTTAAAATGACGCGTAAAACGGCTGTTATTTTTTTGATTGCAATCTTCCCATTTTATACAGTAATAGCTGGTGGCGCATCTTCCGTTACACGTGCTGTTTCTATGGTGTGTATTGGGCTGATAGGGTACTTGCTTAAAATCCGTTTTCCTCTCATTTACATTGTTTCTCTTGCCTTTTTTAGTATGATTTTCATTCAGCCCTTTGTAATCTATAGTGTGGGTTTTCAGCTTTCCTATTCGGTCTCATCAGCATTGATTCTCTCGATACAATATGTATTTTCCAAGCCATTAAATCCAGTGAAGCAAGTTTTTATCGTTTCTTTTGTAGCGACATTAAGCTCGTTACCGTTCCTCTTGTACCACTTTTATTCTTTTTCTCCTTTTAGTGTCTTACTTAACCTATTGTATGTTCCTCTATATTCTTTCATCATCTTGCCTTCCAGTTGGTTATTAGGGATTCTCTCCATTGTTATTGGAGAGTTACCACGACTTATTTTAGACTCATTCAATTTCGTTATTTCGTTAGCTCATCGTTTAGCATTATGGGTAAATGAGCTACCCTTTTCAAGTATTACCGTAGGAAGACCCACTGTTATACAGATGTGTATTTTCATTATTGGAATTTTCATTTTGATGGTGAGATTAGAGGGCAGGAAATCAAATGTGAAGGCTTTTGTTTTTATAATGACATTATCAAGTAGTGTCCTGCTCATTCCCAACGTAAATTCAATCGTTACCATGATTGATATTGGACAAGGTGACTCAATATTAATTCAAATGCCATTAAATAAAGGAACTTACCTAATAGATACCGGTGGTGCTGATTGGGACCAGGAGAAGGATGAAGAAGACCAATATATTGCAGCTAGATCCATTTTAATTCCCTATTTAAAAAGTCTTGGTATAACAAAAGTAGATAAACTGATCATTACTCATGGGGACTTAGATCATGCAGGTGGGACATTGCTTTTAATGGAGGAGTTCAAAATTTCAGAGCTTGTGTTAGGAAAAAAACTCCTTTTTTCGGATTTGGAAAAGGATATTCTGGGTAAAGCAAAAGCAGAAGGAATTCACATCCATTATGCGAAAGAAGGAGATTACTGGGAAACACTCGGGGGAAGGTTTGAGATTTTATCACCAGAGGGTAAAGAGGTAAATGAGAATGACCGTTCAATTGTTATCAAAGCTAAGATTCATGATATTGGGTTTCTCTTTACAGGGGACATATCAAAGGAAAAAGAACAAACGATCATCCGTCGTTATCCAAATCTAAAAGCAGATGTATTAAAAGTGGGTCATCATGGAAGCAATACCTCTACTTCGAATATTTTTTTAAGAAAGCTTAATCCCAGTTATGCTCTCATAAGTGTGGGGAGAAAAAATTGGTATGGTCATCCACACAAAGAAGTGTTAGAGAGATTAGCTACCGAAGAAATTCAGGTCTTGAGAACAGATGAAAATGGTGCCATTCAAATAAAAATAAATCCCTTTTTCGGTGGAACCATCCGGACGAAAATGCCATAAGATATAGCAAAAGTTATGAACGAAAAAGAGACTACAAAAAAGTAGTCTCTCATTACTCGTTATTCATTTAGCTTGATTAACGGCCAAAAAACTCAACTAATGTAGCAATAATGAACATAGTTGCAAAAAATCCGAATGAAACGATGAAGCCTACACCGGAGTCTACAGCGTCATTACGTTTGCTTTGAACTTCCTTCTCAAACTGATTCACTTACTACCCCTCCTATTTCCATATTAGTATAAATTATTGGTTGGTAAAAATCTACCCTTTGTATCCAGTTAACGGATTTGTCACAAACACATTACTAAATATGACAAGAGTTTACACAAATACTTTATCTCTGTCAGGTCAAACTAGATATTACAATGGGATTCCGCCACTGAAAGAGGGTCCTAGGTCTTTTTCATTGGCGTTTAAATAAAGGGGAATTGGCTTATCCGTTAGCCAATTCCTTTTGTACTTTAAATTGTCCATAGCTTATAATAGTCTAGGTATTGCACCATTGGACTTATTTACTTACGATAGTATAAAAAGGATTGGAACGATTATACATGGATGTTTGGAAACAAATCAAAAAAGGGCAGTTCTCTCCCATTTATTTAATATGCGGCACGGAAAGTTTTATTATGAATAAAACGAAACATTTAATTTTAAAAAATGCACTAGATGATGAAAATATGGATTTTAACTATTCACAGTATGATATGGAAGAAACACTTGTTGAAACGGCGGTTGACGATGCACGAACTCTTCCGTTTCTCGGTGAGAGACGAGTGGTGGTCATTGAAAAACCATTCTTTCTTACCGGAGAAAAGAAAAACAATGTACCCGAACATACGTTAGATCAATTGGAAGAATACATAAAAGACCCGAACCCGAGTACCATTTTTATTATTTATGCGCAGTACGACAAACTGGATGAACGGAAAAAACTAACCAAATTATTAAGGAAAGAAGCTGAGGTTGTAGAGGCAAAACCACTCTCAGGTTACCATCTTGAACAGTGGATAAAGGAACAAGTTGATGTAGCAAAGCTTCACATGGATCAACGGGCAATTGAAACGCTTATGCAGCTTGGAGGGACCCAGCTTTCAACCTTAAATAAGGAAATTGAAAAGTTAGCACTATATGCTGGTGAGCAGAATAGAGTTTCAGCGGAGGAAGTGGAGTTATTAGTATCCAAATCATTAGAGACAAACATTTTTTCGTTTGTAGATAAAGTGGTTCGAAAGGATACAAAACAAAGCTTTATGATATTAACAGACTTACTAAAACAAAAAGAAGAGCCGATAAAGATTGTGGCATTATTAGCATCTCAGTTTAGACTTATTTACCAGGTGAAGTCATATTCGCAAAAAGGATATGGGCAAAAGCAAATGGCTTCTCTTATAGGGGCAGCTCCGTTTCGGATTCAAATTGCTTCTAAGCAGAGCGCTTTATTTGAACAACATGAACTTTATGCGATTATGCAAGCATTCGCTCAAGCTGATTACGAGATGAAAACGGGGAAAATGGAAAAAGAGTTAATCCTTGAACTACTACTCTTAAAAATTCACCAAATAAGAAACAAAAAAACAGCGCTGTAAAGGCGCTGTTTATGCGTTTAGTGATTGAACTTGTTTTGCTAAGCGAGACTTTTTACGAGCAGCTGCATTTTTGTGGATTAATCCTTTAGTAGCTGCTTTATCAAGTTGCTTGCCTGCGAAAGAGATAGAAGCCTTTGCTGCTTCAACGTCTTTATTAGCGATCGCTGCTTCAACTTTCTTCACTGCTGTACGCATTGCAGATTTTTGAGCTGCGTTAAGAGCGTTACGTTTATCAGTTGTTTTAACACGTTTGATAGCTGACTTAATATTTGGCATGCTAGTCACCTCCTAATCGGACTTTGGAGTTGTATCATAACTCGTTTTCATTACCTTATTTTTTAATAAGAACAAGTGATATTCTAACAAAGCAACTACTTAAATGCAATAGTTTAATTAAAACTATCACGTTTAGCATTGACCTTGGTATAGTATTCACACTTAGTTGTCTTGCTTTTCAATGATTAACGCTATACTTCATTTTCACCAAGCCCGGTCCTCATACCCACTTAATGGTTACCATCACCACACTGTTCTCCAAAAAACCAATATCACAAGAAGATTAACCCATACTAATTCTGTATGAAGTTACCAAGAAAAGGCGAACCTATTGATGAGAAATAGAGATGTTAAGGAGTGAAAATGGTATGGGTGAAAAAATGGATTTATCTATGTATTCAGTTCGTACGGATTTAGCCGTAGAGGCAAGGGAAATGGTCGTGGAGCAACAAGACCAGGAGCAAAAGGAAACTCTATCCGAGATACAAGGAGTTCAGATAAAGGACCGTGAAGAGGAAGGAATTAAAATTACAGAGGTTATCATTTCTGAAGCTGGATCCGAAACTATTGGAAAGAAACCAGGAAGGTACTTAACGGTCGAAGCACAAGGTATTAGACAGCAGGATACCGTATATCAACAAAAGGTAGAAGAAGTTTTGGCTAGAGAGTTTAGCACTTTTCTAGCTGATAAAGGGATTTCAAAGGATGCTTCTTGTTTAGTAGTTGGACTTGGTAACTGGAATGTGACGCCGGATGCGCTCGGCCCACTTGTGTGTGAAAACCTATATGTAACAAGACATTTATTTGAGTTGCAACCTCATGCTGTTGAAGAAGGCTACCGACCTGTAAGTGCTTTGGCGCCTGGGGTTATGGGGCTAACGGGAATTGAAACAAGTGATATTATTTTTGGTGTGGTCAATAAAACAAAGCCCGACTTTGTGATTGCCATAGATGCCTTAGCTTCTAGGTCAATAGAAAGAGTGAATTCTACTATTCAAATCTCTGATAGCGGGATCCATCCTGGCTCAGGTGTGGGAAATAAGCGAAAAGAAATCAGTGAAGAAACGCTTGGTATCCCTGTAATCGCAATTGGAGTACCGACTGTAGTAGATGCAGTAACGATTACGAGCGATACGATTGATTTTATATTAAAGCATTTTGGTAGAGAAATATCTGAACAAGGAAAGCCATCAAAGGCTTTGACACCGGCAGGGATGACTTTTGGCGAAAAAAAGGTGTATACAGATGAGGACCTTCCTAGCGAAGAGCATAGAAAATCATTTCTTGGTTTAGTAGGGACGCTAGAAGACGACGAAAAGAGGAAGTTAATTTCGGAAGTACTAGCTCCTATTGGCCATAACCTGATGGTTACACCTAAAGAAGTAGATGTCTTCATAGAAGATACTGCGAATCTTGTGGCAACAGCATTAAATGCAGCATTACATGAATCTGTTGACCAGTCAGATGCAGGATTTAAAACAAGATAAGTTTTACTTTGGACGATAGGGTTCTACTTTCTCTATTAAATTCATATGGTAGAAGTAAGTTATAGAAGAGAGGAGAACAGAATTTGAAACCTATTCGTCCGACTAGTCCCTTTATCACTATTAACGCGCTACCAGTTGTAAAAGTCATTGGATTCTTTTTTGTCACCTTGCTTCTTCTTTTTTCTTTAAGTGGAGCCATTACAAAGCTGAATCACCAGCTAGGTCTTTCATCTTTAAATGTGCATAATGCAGTTTCGAAGCTTAATATCGAAGCTTTATATGCGGTGATGGGAACGGAAAATCGACTTTTTCTAAAGGGTTTACCTGAGGAAAAACAACAGATTCCCATCGCAAAGCCGTTACTTACCATGACAACCAGTATCGATTTTGATCAACCGAAGTCTTTCTTAGGAAAAGAACTGCCAGGATTATACCATTATGAGCGGAATGTCGTTGCGCCAAGAGATGGTAGTGATTATACAGACATGCCTGTTGAAACACCGCCACCTGAAAGCGGGATTGAAAAGGATGCTCCAGTCAAGAATGTGGATGATTTAGATGAAAAAGAGCCCCCTTCTGAAGCAGATACACCACCTATTGAGCAAACAACAGGTGATAAAGACGTTGTATATATTTATTTTACACATAATCATGAGTCATTTTTGCCTCACCTTGAAGGAGTTACAGAACCAAATTTATCTTATCACTCTGAAGTAAATATAACGAGACTAGGGGACCGATTAAAAGATGGCTTAGAAGCAAAAGGTATTGGAACATCCGTTGATAAAACAGATATCATGGGGAAAATTATAAGTGGAGAATATGACTTTGCGGATGCCTACGATTTGTCTCGGCCAGTCGTTCAGGAAGCCTTAGCTACGAATCGTGATGTTTCCTATGTTATTGATATTCATCGTGATGCGCAGCCTCGTGAAAAGACGACGATTGAAATTGATGGTAAAAGCTATGCGAAAGTCATGTTTGTATATGGAAGAGAAAATCCAAACTATGAAGAAAATAAAAAAATAGCCGACGAACTTCATAAAAGGTTGAATGAAGCATACCCAGGGATCAGTAGAGATGTTTTTCCGAGAGCAGGAATTGGTGTTGACGGTGTTTATAATCAAGATCTACATGGAAATGCATTACTCATTGAAATCGGAGGCTATGAAAATACATTTGAGGAACTTTTTAATACGGCAGATGCTTTTGCTGAAGTATTTAGTGAGTTTTACTGGCAAGCTGAAGCAGTCAATGCAGAAGAGGAAACTAGTAAAACAGAGCAGTAATGGATAGTTGTGTGGTTCAATTTAGCAGAAAACTCATCGTACAAAGGAGTATGAGAGATGAAGAAGTTTACTCTTAAAGTTGTCGCCATTATATTTGTCCTGTTCTTTGGGGTCCTCATTGGTATGCAGTATGCCAATGAGGGGCTTGTGAAAATGAGGGGTGTTAGTGACCCGAAATTTGAACAGCCTATATCTGTTGAACAAGCCTCAGCGGGGGAAGTCGAAGCGTCCTTTTTAGGGAATAATCTCTCTACGCATGATCTTGAAGCGAAACAACAAAGACTTGAGGAAGTAAAGTCTTACAACATTTTCTCAACGATTGGGCGAGGTTTGGCCCAGTTTATTACGGGTGTGATCAAGGGGATTTTATCACTCCTGGGGACGATTGTGAGTTTATTTGCTTAATAAAGGATGAGGGGACACATTTCTCCTCGTCCTTTTAATTTTCATTCATTTAGCCGGATACAGGTTCCGTTCATTTAGTGAAAATTAAAGACTGCCTTATTCCTTTGTCCATTTATTTCTCCAATCAATTGAATCTTTCTCCATGCGCTGATATAATCAAAAATAGTGTATTTTGCGGTAAATTAGTAGGAGTGAACCCGATGAATAGAGAAGACAGACTGAAAAGGCAAGCGCGGATTCGAAATTTTTCCATTATTGCTCATATTGATCATGGAAAATCCACACTTGCAGACCGAATACTAGAAAAAACAAATGCATTAACAGCTCGTGAAATGAAAGAACAGCTACTAGATTCGATGGATCTTGAGAGAGAGCGTGGAATTACGATTAAATTAAATGCTGTTCAATTAAAATATAAAGCTAAAGATGGCGAAGAATATATTTTCCATCTTATTGATACTCCGGGACACGTAGACTTCACTTATGAAGTTTCTCGAAGCTTAGCAGCCTGTGAGGGGGCAATCCTTGTAGTGGATGCTGCGCAAGGTATTGAAGCTCAAACGTTGGCTAACGTTTATTTAGCGCTCGATAACGATTTGGAAATTTTACCAGTAATCAATAAAATTGACTTACCAAGTGCAGAGCCTGAGAGAGTACGCCAAGAAGTGGAAGATGTCATTGGTCTTGATGCTTCCGATGCAGTGCTTGCTTCAGCGAAAGCTGGAATAGGTATTGAAGATATTTTAGAACAAATTGTTGAAAAAGTTCCTGCGCCTCAAGGTGATCCGGATGGACCGCTTAAAGCCCTTATTTTTGACTCACTTTATGACCCTTATCGTGGGGTAGTTGCCTACATCCGAATTGTTGAAGGTACTGTAAAACCAGGGGACAAAATAAAAATGATGGCAACAGGTAAAGAATTTGAAGTAACCGAAGTGGGAGTGTTCAACCCGAAAGCAGTTCTATGTGATGAATTAATGGTAGGGGACGTTGGCTTCTTAACGGCGGCTATTAAAAATGTCAGTGATACAAGAGTTGGGGACACCATTACAAATGCTAAAAAAGGTGCGACTGAGGCATTGCCTGGTTACCGTAAGTTGAACCCAATGGTTTTCTGTGGTCTGTACCCAATTGACTCATCCAAATTTAATGACCTGAGAGAAGCACTTGAGAAGCTTGAATTAAATGATTCTGCTCTTCAATTTGAGCCAGAAACGTCACAAGCGTTAGGCTTTGGCTTCCGATGTGGTTTCTTAGGACTCCTTCATATGGAAATCATTCAAGAACGTATTGAGAGAGAGTTTAAAATTGACCTAATCACTACTGCTCCGAGTGTAATTTATAATGTATTTATGACCGATGGGGCTGAAGTGCGTGTAGATAACCCATCTAATATGCCAGACCCTCAAAAAATAGACAGAGTAGAAGAGCCGTATGTAAAAGCAACCATTATGGTTCCAAATGATTATGTTGGGGCTGTTATGGAAATTTGTCAGGAAAAACGCGGGATTTTTATTGATATGCAGTACCTAGATGAGAATCGTGTTAGCATCATCTATGAGATTCCTTTATCTGAGATTGTCTATGACTTCTTCGACCAATTAAAATCATCTACAAAAGGATACGCATCCTTTGATTACGAGCTTATTGGTTACAAAGCTTCAAAGCTTGTGAAAATGGATATACTCCTTAATGCTGAACGGGTCGATGCTCTAAGCTTTATTGTGCACAAGGACTCAGCTTATGAGCGAGGAAAGGTAATCGTTGATAAATTAAGAGAACTAATCCCAAGACAGCATTTCGAAGTACCAATTCAGGCAGCGATTGGCCAAAAGATTGTGGCACGTTCCACAATTAAAGCCATGCGTAAAAACGTATTAGCGAAATGTTATGGTGGAGATATCTCCCGTAAACGTAAGCTATTAGAAAAACAAAAAGAAGGTAAAAAACGTATGAAACAAGTGGGATCTGTTGAGGTTCCGCAAGAAGCGTTTATGGCCGTTCTTAAAATGGACGATAGTCAATCGAAGAAATCATAAGGTAGAGGAGGTTGGAGAAGTTCCAGCCTCTTTTTCTATCACTCGAGGTGAGATCATTTTGATTCAATCAGCTTATATTCATATTCCATTTTGTCACCAAATTTGTCATTACTGTGATTTTAATAAATTTTTTATTCAAGGTCAGCCGGTAGAGGCTTATTTAGACTCTCTTGAAAAAGAAATGGAGCTCGTGTTAAAGCAGTATCCAGTTAATCAGCCTTTAAAAACGATATATGTTGGTGGTGGTACACCGACATCACTAAATCCAAATCAACTTAAGCGGCTACTTGAAATTATTCAAATTCACTTACCACATAGTCAAGATTATGAATATACATTTGAAGCCAACCCTGAAGATTTGGTTGAATCGAAGCTATCGCTATTGAAGGACTTTGGTGTGAATCGATTAAGTATTGGGGTTCAGACCTTTGATGATGTAGTTTTAAAAGAAATTGGTAGGACTCATAGGAAAGAGGAAGTTCTTTCAGGAATCCGAACAGCCCAAGAAGTCGGTTTTGAAAATATGAGTATAGATTTAATGTATAGCCTACCTAAGCAAACACTAGAGAGTGTGAAAGACTCGGTAGACACAGCCCTCGAACTACAGATTCCACATCTCTCTCTTTACTCTTTGATTGTTGAACCTAAGACGGTTTTCTATAATCAAATGAAAAAAGGTAAATTGAGTTTACCAAGCCAGGATTTAGAGGCTGATATGTATGACTATATTATTGAAACTTTATTCGAAAACAACTATAACCAATATGAAATCAGTAATTTTGCAAAAAAGGGTTTTGAAAGTAGACATAACCTAACATATTGGGATAATGAATCCTATTATGGATTTGGAGCAGGAGCTCATAGTTATTTAGGGGGGACCCGTAGAGGGAATTTTGGACCCTTAAAAAAATATATGAGTAAGATTGAGGAAGGTGATTTCCCAGTCTTAGAGGAAACTCCATTAAGTAGAAAAGAACAAATGGAAGAAGAATTATTTTTAGGTCTTCGCAAAACAAAAGGGGTAAGTTTAAGTAGGTTTGAACAAAGGTATGGAGAAAACCTGCTGTCGGTGTATAAGGAAAGCATCAATGAATTAACTGAAAAAGAACTTGTTATGATAGAAAATGACTTCATCTTCCTATCCAAAAAAGGAAGGTTTTTAGGGAATGAAGTTTTTCAAGCGTTTCTTCAGGATTAAATCCATTGACATCTATGGCGCCATTTGATACTTTAATGTATAGATTTAGCACTCAGTAATTAAGAGTGCTAATAGAGGTGATGAGCATTGCTTACAGAACGTCAATTGTTAATTTTACAAGTGATTATTGATGACTTTATTCGTTCTGCTCAACCCGTTGGGTCACGTTCATTATCTAAGAAAGAAGAAATTTCTTATAGTTCAGCAACGATAAGGAACGAAATGGCTGATTTGGAGGATTTAGGGTTTATTGAAAAAACTCATACGTCTTCTGGGAGAGTTCCTTCTGAAAAAGGGTATAGGTATTATGTAGACCATCTCCTTTCTCCGAATCATATTTCGGTGAACGATATGTCTAAAATAAAATCTATCTTTGCAGATCGAATTTATGAACTCGAAAAAGTCATTCAAAAATCCGCACAGATTTTATCGGATTTAACCAATTATACATCGATTGCCTTGGGGCCGAAGTTTAAGGAACATAAGCTGAAAAAACTAGAGATTGTTCCAATCAATGATGAGACAGCAGTAGCAATCATCATCACGGATACTGGTCACGTAGAAAATCGTATGTTTCAACTTCCGCCTTCTATTAGAAGAGAAGACTTAGAGAAACTCATGAACATCTTAAATGAGAGGTTGGAAGGAGTACCATTATACGATTTACGGAATAAGATTTTTAAAGAAATCTCAATTGTTCTGAAAAAGCATATACAAAATTACGATGACATGCTTGCCAATATGGGAGATACCTTTGAAATTTCATTGCATGATAAATTATTTTTTAGTGGGAAGACCAATATCTTAAATCAGCCTGAATTTCATGACGTGGAAACATTCCGTTCATTGATGTCAGTCATTGAAAATCAAGATGAAAGTCTATACCAAATCATGCGAAAAAATCCATCTGGAATCCATGTTAGAATTGGCCGTGAAATTAACACATCTGCAATGGAAAATTGTTCGTTGATTACGGCTACGTATACAATGGGGGAGGAACCTGTTGGAACTATTGCCCTACTTGGTCCTAAAAGAATGGATTATTCAAGAGCGATCACTTTACTGAACTATTTAGGTAATGACTTGACATCCGTTCTAAACAAGTTGTATCATTCTTAATTTGCATGGGTATACATGAAGATAGAAACTGAGCGAGTTTGATAATAACTTCTCGCTCTTCCTTATGGCCTTTTTACCTTGCAATTAAGATGAATTATAGAGAAATTTTGCTTACTATTTACAGGTGTTCCTGTTGATTGTACTTCAAGGAGGTGAAACCGTTGGAACATAAAAATACAGAACATGATCAAACGGTAATGGAACAAGAAACCAACATAGAAGAAGAGGTTCAAGAAACAGAAGAAACTGTTTCACCTGAAAATCAAAACAATGAACTGGCAGAGGCAATGAAAACAATTGAAGAGCTAAAGCAACAGCTAGAAGAGGCTGAAAATAAACAGCTTCGTATTCAAGCGGATGCTGAGAATTTTAAGCGCCGACTACAAAATGAGAAAATCTCTATTGAAAAATATAAAGCACAAAGCCTTGTCACTGAATTATTACCTGCTCTCGACAACTTTGAAAGAGCTTTAAAAGTTGAAAATCCAGATGATGTGTTAAAACCATTTATCCAAGGTATGGAGATGGTATATAAAGCAATCATTGAGGCATTGAAGAGAGAAGGAGTAGAGCCTATTGAAGCAGTAGGACAACCTTTTGATCCACATCTTCATCAAGCTGTTATGACTGAAAGTAACAGTGAAATGGAGGCAGGAGTAGTAATAGAAGAATTCCAAAAAGGCTACAAGTTAAAAGATCGGGTCATTAGACCATCTATGGTAAAGGTAAACGAATAAAACTACATACGTGTTAAGGAGGTTGCTTGACATGAGCAAAATTATTGGAATTGACTTAGGAACAACAAATTCATGTGTTGCAGTATTAGAAGGTGGAGAAGCAAAGGTTATCCCAAATCCAGAAGGAAATCGTACATCTCCATCTGTTGTAGCATTTAAAAACGGAGAACGCCAAGTAGGGGAAGTAGCAAAGCGCCAAGCGATTACAAACCCAAATACCATTATCTCTGTTAAACGCCATATGGGTACAAACTATAAAGTAGAAGCAGAAGGAAAAGAGTTTTCTCCACAAGAAGTATCAGCTATTATCCTGCAGTACTTAAAATCTTATGCTGAAGAATACTTAGGTGAAAAAGTTGAAAAGGCTGTTATTACTGTACCAGCTTATTTTAATGACGCTCAAAGACAAGCTACTAAAGATGCAGGTAAAATTGCTGGTCTTGAAGTAGAACGTATCATAAACGAACCAACTGCTGCTGCGTTAGCATATGGTATGGATAAAATGGACGAAGATCAAACCATTCTTGTTTATGACCTTGGTGGTGGTACATTTGACGTTTCCATCCTTGAATTAGGAGATGGGGTGTTTGAAGTACGTGCTACTGCTGGTGATAACCAACTAGGTGGAGATGACTTTGACCAAGTTATCATTGATTACTTAGTAGAACAATTCAAGAAAGAAAATGGAATTGACCTTTCGAAAGATAAAATGGCATTACAACGCTTAAAAGATGCAGCTGAAAAAGCGAAGAAGGATCTTTCTGGTGTAACAAGTACACAAATCTCATTACCATTTATTACAGCTGGCGAGAGTGGCCCACTTCACCTAGACGTGACCCTTTCACGTGCTAAGTTTGAAGAGCTATCTGCTTCTCTAGTAGAACGTACAATGGAACCTACTCGTCAAGCAATGAGAGATGCAGGTCTTTCTCCATCAGAGATTGATAAAGTTATTCTAGTTGGTGGTTCAACACGTATTCCAGCTGTTCAAGAAGCAATTAAGAAAGAAACTGGAAAAGACCCTCACAAAGGTGTAAACCCTGATGAAGTAGTGGCAATGGGTGCTGCTATTCAAGGTGGAGTTATCACTGGTGATGTGAAAGATGTAGTGCTACTTGACGTAACACCTCTTTCTCTTGGAATCGAGACAATGGGTGGAGTGTTCACGAAGTTAATCGAGAGAAACACAACCATTCCAACATCAAAATCACAAGTATTCTCTACTGCAGCTGATAACCAAACAGGAGTGGATATCCACGTATTACAAGGTGAACGTCCAATGGCAGCGGATAACAAGACATTGGGTCGTTTCCAATTATCAGATATTCCACCAGCACCAAGAGGAGTTCCTCAAATCGAAGTATCCTTCGATATTGATAAAAACGGTATCGTAAATGTCCGTGCTAAAGATTTAGGAACAAATAAAGAGCAAGCCATTACGATTAAATCTTCTTCTGGTCTTTCTGATGAAGAAATCGAAAAAATGGTAAAAGAAGCTGAAGAGAACGCTGAAGCAGATAAGAAGCGTAAAGAAGAAGTTGAATTACGCAACGAAGCGGACCAACTTGTCTTCACTACAGAAAAAACGTTAAAAGATTTAGAAGGTAAAGTGGACGAAGCTGAAGTGAAAAAGGCAGAAGAAGCGAAAGAAGCACTAAAAGCTGCCATCGAAAAGAACGAGCTAGAAGATATTAAAGCAAAGAAAGATGCTCTTCAAGAAATTGTTCAAAACCTTACAATGAAGCTATATGAAGAAGCGCAAAAACAAGCACAAGCTGCTCAAGGTGGAGCAGCAGAAGGTGATGCTACAGGTCAAAAAGATGACGATGTAGTTGATGCTGAATATCAAGAAGTAGACGATGATAAAAAGTAATTAGAAATAGTCAAAGCTGGAAAATCTGGCTTTGACTTTTTTCTAGTAAACAAAAAAAATCAATGTTACAATATTCTTTATGTGAAATAAATCGGGAGTGAGTGTTTTGAGCAAAAGGGACTATTATGAAGTGCTCGGAGTTAGTGAGAGCGCTAGTAAAGAAGAGATAAAAAAAGCATACCGAAAGCTCTCCAAAAAATATCATCCTGACATCAACAAAGAAGCGGATGCTGCAGATAAATTTAAAGAAGTCAAAGAGGCTTATGAAGTGTTGAGCGATGAACAAAAACGCGCCCAATACGATCGATTTGGACATCAAGATCCAAATCAAGGTTTTGGCGGTGGCCAAGGTTTCGGTGGCGGATTTGGATTTGAGGATATATTTGAAACGTTTTTTGGAGGAGGAGGTTCTCGCCGAAGAGATCCTAATGCCCCAAGACAAGGTGCTGACCTTCAGTACACCATGACTGTAACATTTGAGGAAGCAGCTTTTGGAAAAGAGACAACGATTGAAATTCCTAAGGAAGAAACATGTTCAACCTGCTCAGGTAGTGGCGCAAAGCCTGGTACTAAACCAGATACATGCGGGCACTGTCACGGTACAGGCCAATTAAATCAAGAACAGAATACAGCTTTTGGTAGAATCGTTAACCGTAGAGCTTGTCATTATTGTCAAGGAACTGGAAAGATTATTAAAGACAAGTGTTCAACATGTGGTGGCGATGGAACCGTTCAAAAGCGTAAGAAAATCGAGGTTAAGATTCCAGCTGGTATTGATGATGGTCAACAATTACGTGTGACTGGCCAAGGTGAACCAGGTGTGAATGGTGGTCCTGCTGGAGATCTTTACATTGTATTCCGTGTACAACGTCATGAATTTTTCGAACGTGATGGAGATGACATATACTGTGAAATGCCGATAACGTTTGTTCAAGCATCACTCGGTGATGAAATTGAAGTGCCAACTTTACATGGTAGAGTGAAATTGAAAATTCCTGCAGGCACACAAACGGGTACAAGATTCCGTCTAAAAGGAAAAGGAGTACCAAATGTAAGAGGCTACGGTGTTGGTGACCAACATATTCGAGTGAAAATTATAACACCTACAAAACTTTCAGATAAGCAAAAGCAGTTGTTAAGAGAATTTGCTGAGTTAAGTGGAACGGTCCCAGATGAACAACAGGAAAGTTTCTTTGAAAAAGTAAAGAAAGCATTTAGATAAACTCTTATGAATAAGAAATGGAGTTGGTAGAAGTGAAATGGTCTGAAATTTGTATCCATACAACGAATGAAGCGGTTGAACCTGTTTCAAACATCTTACACGAAGCAGGTGCAAGTGGTGTTGTAATTGAGGATCCTTTGGAGTTATCTAAGGAAAGGGAAGATCAATTCGGAGAAATCTACCAACTCAATCCTGATGACTATCCTTCAGAAGGGGTCATTGTAAAGGCCTATTTACCAGTGAATAGCTTTCTAGGTGAAACCGTTGAAGAAATTAAACAGTCTATCCAAAACCTTGTGACTTTCGATATTGATATTGGTGAAAATAAAGTAACCATTTCAGAGGTTCATGAAGAAGAGTGGGCAACAGCATGGAAAAAGTATTATAACCCTGTAAAAATATCAGAGCGCTTTACCATCGTTCCGACATGGGAAGAGTACACACCTGTTCATAGTGATGAGTTGATTATTGAATTAGACCCTGGCATGGCATTTGGTACAGGAACACATCCAACAACGGTTATGTGTATCCAAGCACTGGAGAGAACTGTTAAGGATGGAGACCAAGTGGTTGATGTTGGAACAGGTTCTGGAGTGTTAAGTGTAGCAGCTGCCCTTTTAGGTGCAGAAAATATTAAGGCCCTTGACCTTGATGAGGTAGCCGTTCATTCAGCGCGATTAAATACAAAGCTAAATAAAGTTCAGGACCGCGTTACAGTCGCACAAGGAAACTTACTAGATGGTGTAGAAGAAGACGTTGACGTTATTGTCGCGAATATATTAGCTGAAGTAATCGTTCGTTTCACTGGAGATGCTTATACTAAAGTGAAAAAAGGTGGATATTTTATCACATCTGGTATCATTCAGCAGAAAAAGCAATTAGTGAAAGAAGCTCTAATTAAAGAAGGCTTTGAAATAGAAGAAACGCTTGTTATGGAAGACTGGGTCGCTTTTATTGCTAAGAAAAAATGATTAGGTTAGGTGAGCATCATGCAAAGGTATTTCGTTGACTCTGAACAAATGGATCATGATCAAATTTTCATTAAGGGTGAAGATGCTCACCATATTAATCGTGTTATGCGAATGAAGAGTGGAGACTCTTTCATTGTTGTTTTACCTGATGGGCGTTCTTCTGTTTGTGAGATTACCCAAATAGAAGAAAATCAAGTAACAGCGAAATCGAGTGGTTGGACAAAAGAAGAAAAAGAGTTACCTATTCGAGTTGCTATTGGGAGCGGTCTGCCAAAAGGGGATAAATTAGAATGGATCATCCAAAAGGGCACAGAGCTTGGTGCCCATGAGTTTATCCCTTTTAATGCTGCTCGCTCTATTGTAAAGTGGGATCAAAAGAAATCCGATAAAAAGCTTCAAAGATGGGAGAAAATTGCTAAAGAGGCAGCAGAGCAATCACATAGGACAATTGTTCCAAAGATTTATGCTCCTATCAATTTAAAAGAAGTTATAACTAAGAGTAAAGACTTTTCATATAAAATGATTGCTTATGAAGAAGAAGCGAAAAAAGGACAGCGGTCTCGTTTTGCTTCTATCCTACAGTCATTAAATCAAGAAGATTCACTACTTGTTTTATTTGGTCCAGAAGGTGGATTTTCGGAACAAGAAGTAAAGGAACTTGAAGAGAACGGGTTTATTTCAGTTGGATTAGGTCCAAGAATACTAAGAACAGAAACAGCACCATTATATGTATTATCTGCAGTATCTTATCATTTTGAATTATTGAGGTGAAGAATCATGCCAGCAGTTGCTTTCCATACACTAGGTTGTAAGGTTAACCATTATGAAACCGAAGCCATTTGGCAACTTTTTAAAGAAGAAGGATATGACAGAACTGATTTTGAAAAAACCGCTGATGTATATGTAATCAACACATGTACCGTTACGAATACAGGTGATAAAAAAAGTAGACAAGTAATCCGAAGAGCCATTAGGAAGAATCCTGATGCTGTTATTTGTGTAACTGGATGCTACGCCCAGACGTCGCCTGCTGAAATTATGGCAATTCCAGGTGTGGATATTGTTGTTGGGACCCAAGATCGCAGAAAAATGCTTGACTATATCGAGCAGTATAAAGAAGAAAGACAACCGATTAACGGTGTTCGAAACATTATGAAAAACAGAGTTTACGAGGAGTTAGACGTACCTTACTTCACGGATCGGACACGTGCCTCACTAAAAATCCAAGAGGGTTGTAATAACTTCTGTACTTTCTGTATTATTCCATGGGCAAGAGGGTTAATGCGTTCTCGTGACCCTCAAGAAGTCATTCGCCAAGCACAACAGTTGGTAGATGCAGGTTATAAAGAAATCGTGTTAACAGGTATTCACACAGGTGGCTATGGTGAAGATATGAAGGACTATAATTTGGCGATGCTATTAAGAGACTTGGAATCACAAGTCAAGGGGTTAAAGCGACTCCGTATTTCCTCCATTGAAGCAAGTCAAATTACAGATGAAGTCATCGAAGTGATTGATCAATCTAATGTTATTGTGCGTCATTTGCACATTCCAATACAGTCCGGATCTGATACTGTATTGAAACGCATGAGAAGAAAATACACTATGGAATTCTTTGCAGAACGTCTAGAAAGATTGAAGGAAGTATTGCCAGGGCTTGCGATTACTTCCGACGTTATCGTTGGCTTTCCTGGTGAAACAGAAGAAGAATTTATGGAAACATACAATTTTGTGAAAGAACATCGTTTTTCTGAATTACATGTGTTCCCTTACTCTAAGAGATCTGGGACTCCAGCTGCAAGAATGGAAGATCAAGTAGACGAAGAAGTAAAAAATGAACGTGTTCATCGTCTAATTGCGCTTTCTGAGCAGCTAAGTAAAGAATATGCGTCTGCTTTTGAAAACGAAGTACTTGAGGTTATTCCAGAAGATAAATTCAAAGAAAACCCTGAGAGTGGACTTTATGAAGGGTTTACGGATAATTATCTAAAAGTAGTCTTCCCAGCAACTGAAGAGATGGTTGGGAAGTTAGTGAAGGTTAAGATTACAAAATCAGGCTACCCATATAGTGAAGCAAAATTTGTAAGGGTACTTAAAGATTTCGACCAACAAGAAAAGACAGCGATTTGAAGGGAGCTTGTAACATGCAAGATGTAGCAAGAATGATTGATCACACTTTATTAAAACCGGAAGCAACTGAGGAGCAAATTATCACACTTTGTCAGGAAGCTAGAGACTACCATTTTGCCAGTGTGTGTGTGAACCCAGCGTGGGTGAAGCTTGCTAGTCAGCAGCTTCAAGGATCTGATGTAAAGGTGTGTACAGTCATTGGTTTTCCATTAGGTGCAAGTTCACCAGATGTAAAAGCTTTTGAAACAAAAAAGGCGATTGAAGATGGGGCACATGAAGTGGATATGGTAATCAACATCGGTGCTATGAAAAGTGGGAACTATGATGTGGTTCTTGAAGATATAAAAGCTGTTGTTGAGGCGGCAGGAAATGCTGCATTATCAAAAGTAATCATCGAAACGGCCCTATTGACGAACGATGAAAAAATAAAGGCATGCGAATTATCTGTACAGGCAGGTGCAGATTTTGTAAAAACGTCTACTGGTTTTTCAAAAGGTGGAGCAACGATAGAAGATATAGCTCTAATGAGAAAAACTGTTGGTCCAGATATCGGTGTAAAAGCATCAGGTGGCGTGAGAAGCGCAGAAGATGCAAAGAACATGATTGAAGCAGGGGCAACTCGATTAGGGGCAAGTTCTGGCGTAGCAATTGTTAAAGGATTAACTGCTGAATCTGATTATTAAAAAAAGCTTGAGGGTAACCTCAAGCTTTTTTACATTAGATTTACCTCCCATGCACTTTCTCAATAAAATGACCGAACTGGCTAGCAAAAGGTAGTACCAGTAATGAAGAAAATACATTAAATACAACGCTTGCATGTGCTAATTGGACGGCTGGTGATGTAGACCAACTTTGAACAATATCTGCTAAATAAGTGACAAAAGGAAGAAACACAAAGACACCCACTACATTCAGCCAAATATGGGCGTAAGCTGTGAGCTTGGCCTCTTTTCTCGCACCGATACTTGCCATCCACCCCGTCACACATGTGCCAATGTTAGCCCCGAGCATAGCGGCAATACCTGATTCTAAACCTATGGTCCCTGCCATTAAAAAGCTCATTAGAATGCCTGTCGTAGCAGAACTTGATTGAATGAGGGCAGTAAAAATAATACCAATAAGTACAGATATCGCTATACTATCATTCATCATGAGGAACCCTTGATGAACAAACTCAAGTGAGGATAACGGATCAGCAATCCACTTAAACCCTCTCATGGCAGTGAAAATCATACCAATCCCGAGGAAAATAACTCCAGTTGCGCGTAATTTTCCTCTAGTTAAGACAATCAGAAAAGCACCGATAATCATAAAATAAACTACATATTCATCAAGTGGAAAAGTCATAAATTCTGCCGTAAAGGTTGTTCCGATATTTGTACCAAGAATAATTCCAATTGTTTGTGGAAACGCTAAAGCTCCAGCCGATACTAAACCAACCGTTAACACCATAACAGCAGAAGAAGATTGGAGTACACCAGTAACTAAAATACTTGCTATCATCCCTTTTATGGGTCTATTGGTTAAGCGATATAGCCACTCCTTTAAATTTTCACCAGTAAGGGAGTATAAACCACTCCTCATTAAAAACATGCCGGCTATAAACACACCAATAAGAAAAACGAACAACAATAGATATAACATGTCCACACCTCTTAATCATTCCCAAACTAAAGGGGGAGGGTTTTTATTTATTTCAACTTTTTATAAATGTATGGCTAAAAAAACGGGGACATGTCCAATCCAATAAAAATAATTTGAATAATATAGAATAAGTTTGATTAAAGATAGTAAGCACTTGTTGACCTACTCCAAACAGTGTATTATAATTCATAGGTACAATATTTTTTTGTACAGACCATTATTGGTCAACTTTGCTTCAACGTAAGGAGAGTCACCTTTGATTCTACTGTGTTGTGTTTCGGAGGGAGGGATAAAGAATGTCGAAAACGATCGTTCGTAAAAACGAGTCGCTTGAGGATGCTCTTCGTCGCTTCAAACGCTCTGTATCCAAAACTGGAACTTTACAAGAATTCAGGAAGCGTGAGTTTTACGAGAAACCAAGCGTAAAACGTAAGAAGAAGTCTGAAGCTGCTAGAAAACGTAAGTTCTAAGAGGGTGTAGGATGTATGAGTCTTGTTCAGCGACTGAATGATGATATGAAACAAGCTATGAGAAACAAAGAAAAAGAAAAGCTCTCTGTTATTAGGATGCTCAAAGCTTCACTTCAAAATGAGGCTATTAAGGTTGGGAAATCTGAGCTTTCCGAGGAAGAGGAGCTAACTGTCCTTTCTCGCGAAGTCAAACAGCGAAAAGACTCCCTCCATGAGTTTGATAAAGCAGGAAGAGACGACTTAGTTGAAAAAATTCAAACAGAACTTCAGTTTGTTGAAGAATATCTACCTGAACAGCTTTCTGAAGAAGAGCTCGGAGCAATCATTGACGAAGTCATTGAAAGCTTAGGTGCAACTTCTAAAGCCGAGATGGGCAAAGTAATGGGAGCGGTTATTCCTAAAGTTAAAGGAAAAGCTGATGGCTCACTCGTGAATAAGCTGGTTCTGCAAAAGTTATCTTAAATAAAAAGACTGTAGTCTTAGGACTACAGTCTTTTTTAACATAAACAAAGGGATACTAAAAATTTTTTTACATAAAATATTATTATTTTTTGAAACCAATATCCCATGTAAACGTATATAAACTAGCTAAATAAGAAGGGGGGAGCCAATTGAAAAAATTCCGTCTTGCTATGATTTCGTTTTTGATTTTTATAACTGCTTTGACAGGCATTGGCTCAATGGTGAAGGCAAATCAAGATTTTGTTTATGTAGTGCCCCTTGAGGAGACTGTTGAAAAAGGTCTGTATGCTTTTTTAAAGAGAGCGATTACAACTGCTGAAGAAGAAGGGGCAAAAGCTATTATTTTTGATATAAACACTCCAGGTGGGGTTGTGGATGCTGCAAGTAATATTGGTAACTTATTTGCTCATTCAGAGGTCGAAACGATAGCTTTTGTAAATAACCGTGCACTGTCAGCAGGTGCTTACATCTCTTTGTATGCAGATCAGATTTATATGTCTCCAAATTCAACGATGGGATCAGCTGCGATTATTGAACAAAACGGTAATGCTGCTGATAAGAAGGCCCAATCATACTGGTTAGCAGAAATGGAAAATGCTGCGAAACATAGTAATAGAGATCCACTGTATGCAAAAGCGATGGCCGATCATACAATCGAAATTCCTGGTCTGGTGGATGACGATGAACTGTTAACGCTGACTGCTGAACAAGCCGTAAAGGTTAAATATGCAGAAGGAATTGCGAGCAATCTTGACGAAGTATTAAAAGAGATTGGATTAGAGGGCGTTGAAGTAAGGCAATTAGAGCTTAGTTTCTTTGAGCAATTAGCACGGTTTTTAACGAATCCTATAGTTGTTCCGATTCTATTATCTATCGGAAGTATTGGGTTAGTAGTTGAGCTATACTCTCCTGGTTTTGGAATTCCAGGAACGATGGGGCTAGCATCCCTATTACTCTTCTTTTACGGACATCTAGTCGCTGGACTTGCGGGGTATGAATCACTCATCCTATTCCTAATAGGAATTGGTCTCATTCTGCTAGAGTTTGTCCTCCCGGGCGGAGTAGTGGGAATCATTGGATTGATTGCCGTGCTTTGGAGTATATTAATTGCGGGAGAGAGTGTGACGCAAATGGGGATGTACATTTTAGCTGCAACGGGGATTGCCATCATTGCAGGAATTGTTTTAAGTAAGGTATTTGGTAAAAGAATTCAAGTGTTTAATAAATTAGTTTTAAAAGATGCCACTAGCACTGAAAAAGGATATATATCCAATAAAAGTCGTTTAGAGCTAATTGGTGTCACAGGAGTTGCCTTAACATCTTTCCGTCCATCTGGAACAATTGTTGTCGGGGATGAACGTATCGACGCTGTTTCAGAAGGTGGCTACATCGATAAAGGAGCTAAGGTGAAAATTGTGTTTGCTGAAGGTTCCCGAATTGTAGTAAGAGAAATAACTAGTTTAGAAAAGAATTAACATATAGAGGAGGATTTTTAAATGCCTATTGATGCTTCAACATTGTTTGTACTATTAGCCATTGTACTAGGTATTATTGTTTTAGCTGTCTTATTTACATTTGTTCCAGTTATGCTGTGGATTTCTGCACTAGCGGCTGGTGTAAGAATTGGTATCTTTACCTTAATCGGAATGAGATTACGTCGAGTTATTCCAAATCGAGTGATTAATCCTTTAATTAAGGCTTCCAAAGCAGGCCTTGATGTAAACACGAACCAGCTGGAGAGTCACTACTTAGCTGGAGGTAATGTTGACCGAGTTGTAAACGCATTGATTGCTGCTCAAAGAGCGAATATTGAACTAACTTTTGAACGATGTGCTGCTATTGACCTAGCTGGTCGTGATGTATTAGAAGCTGTACAAATGAGTGTAAATCCAAAAGTCATCGAAACCCCATTTATTGCTGGTGTGGCGATGGATGGTATTGAGGTAAAAGCAAAAGCTCGTATTACAGTTAGAGCGAACATTGAACGATTAGTCGGGGGAGCAGGAGAAGATACTGTAATCGCCCGTGTCGGTGAAGGAATTGTAAGTACGATTGGTTCTTCTGAAAGCCATAAAAAAGTGTTAGAAAACCCAGATCTTATTTCAAGAACAGTCTTATCAAAAGGCTTAGACTCTGGTACTGCTTTTGAAATCCTATCCATTGATATTGCGGATGTTGATATCGGTAAAAACATTGGTGCGATTCTTCAAACTGACCAAGCTGAAGCGGATAAGAACATTGCTCAAGCTAAGGCTGAAGAACGCCGTGCAATGGCCGTAGCACAAGAACAAGAAATGAAGGCTCGTGTAGAAGAGATGAAGGCAAAAGTAGTAGAAGCAGAAGCACAAGTTCCTCTTGCGATGTCTGAAGCTCTACGTTCTGGAAACTTAGGAGTTATGGATTATTTAAACCTGAGAAATATCACTGCAGATACTGATATGAGAGATTCAATTGGTAAAATGACAGGTGAACAAAAGGACGATAAGAAATAATAGAATTTTTAAAGAAAGGAGGTAACTCCTTTGTCAAACATTATTGAAATGTTAATGGATAATCCATTTATAATAGTTGTTATTCTAGGGATTCTTTCGTCCGTATTTTCAAAGATGAAAGCCCCCCAGCAACAACAACATGAAAGAACCCCACCCAAAAGAACGACATCTGGCAGGAATTCAGCATCTCCTGTTTCAGAAACGAGAAGAATGGAAACGTATAATGCTCCTGTAGAAACGGTGGAGACTTTTAAAGCAGAGGCTTCTGACACCAATGAATTGCTGCAACGAGCAGAAAGGGCAGAACAGGCTAAGAAAAGGTCAAAGGTAATGGATAACCCTATTACGATGGGGGCTATTGAAAATAGCGATATTACAAAACCGAAACAGATGTTGGACCAAAATCCCAAGAGCATATTACAAGGATTTATTTGGGCAGAGGTCTTATCTCCACCAAAATCAAAACGTAAAAGTAATATTTAATAAAAGTGGTTGTTCCTATGGAACGACCATTTTTTTTTTGACAAAAATCGAGGATGAGTTTGGCACAGCCCCGATTTTCAACTCACCAACCTTTATAAGCATCATAAATTAGGTGCTAATCACCCCGTTTAAATCATACATATGAGATGAAAGGGGGTTGCTGCATGGCGAAAAAAATCAAGAATGTACTAAGGAATCTTGTAACAACAAAGATGGAATTACCTAAGGATGTCATGATGGACCTTCCCCGAATAACGATGATTGGCCAGCTTCATATTTACATAGAGAATCATAGGGGGCTCCTTTCTTTTGCGGATCATGAGCTCCGAATTTTATTAAAACAGGGACAGCTAGTTATTAAGGGAAAAGGATTTGTAATAAAAACGATTTTGCCAGAAGAAATTTTATTGGAAGGGCAAATCGACGAGGTGACATTTTTAGATCTCTGATGGGGAGGAGAAATATGAAGAATCAATGGGTTTATTTTTTTACTGGATCAGTCACTGTAAAAGTAACAGGAAAAGGATTAGAGCGCTTCCTGAATCGTTTATCAAGACAAGGACTTTACATTTGGGAGGTTCGCCGGTTAGATGAAAACTCCATCACATTTAAACTATCCTTGAATAAAGTCCACCACTTCCGAAGGGCTATCAGGAAGAGTGGATGTTCTGCTTCATTTATAGACAAGCATGGCTTTCCTTTCTACATAAAAAGGCTTCTATACAATGGGGGTTTTTTGGCTGGAATTGCTACTTTCTTTGTACTTATTTTTATTTTGTCGAATATGATTTGGGGAATAGAAATAGAAGGAGCTGAACCGAAAACAGAGGAAAGAATTTGGAAGGAGTTGGACAAGCTAGGAGTCCAAATAGGTAGCTTGCAACTTCTTACCGACTCTGCTGAAGAGATTCAACGTACCTTAACTAATAACATTCCTGCAATTACATGGGTAGGAGTAAAGGTGGAAGGAACAGTGTATAAGCTACAGGTTGTTGAAAAAAATCAGCCAAAACCTGAAAAAGAAACGGGCCCGCAACACCTAGTGGCTACGAAAAAAGGGATCATTGTAAAGATGTATGTTCAAGAAGGACAACCCATGGTTGCTATTAACGATTATGTAAAGAAAGGACAGCAATTAGTTTCTGGAGAAATAGGTGTAGAGGATCGTTATAGTTATATTGCCTCTAAGGGAGAAATTATTGCAGAAACTTGGTACAAGTCAGAGGTTTCAATTCCTTTGAAAAAAGAACTATCCGTTTTAACAGGCAATGAAAAGAATAAACACTATCTTCAATTTTGGAATTGGGACGTACCAATCTGGGGTTATGGAAAACCCAAATTTGAAGAATATGATCAAGATTTAACAACTCACCCTTTTAAATTTCTAAGATGGGAATTGCCCATTCGATATAAGGAAATAAATATACACGAAGTGGAAAAAGCTAAGCATGAGTTGAACCAAGAAGAAGCTGTTGCAGCGGGTATTGAAATTGCAAAAAAAGACCTGTTATCAAAACTCGGTGAAGAAGCCAAAATAGTAAAAGAAAATATTTTACACAAAGAAGTGGAGAATGGTAAAGTAAAAATAACCATTCACTTCACAGTTCATGAAGACATCGCGAAGGGACAACCGATAATTCAAGGAGACTAACGAATGTCAGAAGCTTTAAAACCGATATCAATTCAACTAGAAGGACCAGAGGAAGCATCCGCTTTATTTGGTATAGAAGATACTCACTTAAAAATATTTGAGGAACAATTAGGGGTTTCCATTGTAAGTAGGGGAGAAGGTGTTCTGGTAAATGGATCGGATGAGAAAGTAGAAATGCTCTCAGACGTGTTATCAGAATTACTCCAACTTATTCGGCGTGGCATAACTATTGGGCCGCGTGATTGTATGTATGCATCACAATTAGCCTTAAATGGGAATATTGCAGATTTACTGGATCTATATTCTGAAGAAATTGCTCGTAATGTTAAAGGGAAGGCAATCCGAGTTAAAACGCTTGGGCAGAAACAATACATCCAGGCAATCAGAAAGAATGACTTAATATTCGGGATTGGCCCAGCTGGAACGGGTAAAACATACCTAGCTGTTGTAATGGCCGTTACAGCATTAAAGAACGGGTATGTTAAGAAGCTGATTTTAACTCGCCCTGCAGTTGAAGCTGGTGAATCATTAGGGTTTTTACCCGGTGATTTAAAAGAAAAGGTAGATCCATATCTACGTCCATTGTATGATGCCCTACATGATGTATTAGGAGCTGAACATACAGCTAGACTAATGGAAAGAGGCACCATTGAAATTGCCCCTTTAGCGTACATGCGCGGAAGGACTTTGGATGATGCGTATGTTATTTTAGATGAAGCGCAAAATACCACAGCTGCACAGATGAAAATGTTTCTAACTCGACTTGGCTTTGGCTCTAAAATGATCATAACAGGAGACAGATCTCAAATTGATTTACCTAAAGGAGTAAAGTCTGGCCTGAGTATCGCTGAGTCAATTCTCAATGGGGTACCAGGTATATCATTTGTTATCCTCGAGCAGTCAGATGTAGTTAGACATCCATTAGTTAGAAAAATCATTGATGCATACGAAAAAAATAACCTTTAGAGCTAGTCACTTTGGTGACTAGCTTTTTTTAACCGAAAATCCACCGCACTTCCAGATAATGTAATGTTGAGGGTCGGAAGCCTTATTATTTTGAAAATAAAGGTGAAAGTTCTTGGGAAAACTGCTATCATTTTACATAAGTCATCCACGTATAAGCCTTCATAGAAATTGGAGGGACTAATGATATGGAAAGTTTACAAATATTTTTGGCGAAAATAAAACATTCCCTTGGAAATACATTTGTACGTGCCCTTTTATACATACTCTTAGGCCTCGTATTATTTGCCGTGATGTTTGATAATGTGAAACCAGAAAGATTAGAGGTTTCCCTGTTACAATCGGCACCACACACGATACGTGCCCCAATCCAGGTGGAGGATAAAGAATTAACAGATAAAAGGAAGGAACAAGCTCGATCTCAGGTGCAGGATGTATATGAATTAAAAAGTGAGTACTCTGAGAATCGGGTTCTCTTAGTAAGGAGTATTTTTGAGTTAGCAGAAGAAGTCAATAAGGAAATACAACAGGAACTAGAAAAGGCAAAGAGACAACTTGAAGAAGAAAAAGAATCAGATGAAGAAACCGATGATGTAACGAGTGCACAAGAGGAGACTATTGAGGAACCAAGTTTATCCGAGAAAGTGGAACGCTTCAAATCAAATCTTCCGAGTGATGTTACTTCAGAGTTAACAGACAATATTCTAGGTACATTGCTTAATGCAACTCCAGCTCAATTAGATAATGCAAAAGATTTAACAATCACGGCGGTTAACAATGTGATGAGTAATCGGATTCCGGCTAATCAAGTTGAAAACGCAAAAAAAGAAGTAGAACAGCAATTAAAATATGCTCCACTTCCAACAGCCTTGAAAGACGCGTCCATTGCCTTAGGAAGACTTGGGGTTATTCAAAATGAAATTTTCAGCTTAGAAAAAACCGAACAATTAAAAAAGGAAGCTGTAGAAAGTGTTGAACCTGTAAAAATTCTCCAAGGAGAAGTAATCGTTGAAGAAGGAGGCATTATTACAGCAGAAGTTTACCGTCAACTAGAATTGGTTGGTTTACTTAACAATGAGGATGAAATTAAACCATTCATAGGATTAGTAGTGCTAGTAGTTTTATTGGTTGGTGGGTTGTACCTTTATTTTAAAGATCTAAATGGTCAAGAGGACCGTAAACACACGAATCTGTTAATATTCAGTTTGGTGTTTGTTATTTCCCTGGTCTTTATGAAGTTGGTTAGTTTGTTACAGCCTGCTGTATCCACAAATATAGGCTATGTTTTCCCAGCAGCTATGAGTGCAATGTTAATTAAAATACTAATACATGATCGGCTTGCAATAATAAATACCATTATGCTAGCCATTGTTTCTACTATCATCTTTAACAGAGATGTATCAGGGGCAATAAACATTGATATTGGAATCTATATTCTTTTTAGCGGGATTGCTGGAATGCTGTTCTTATCCAGTCAAAATCATCGTTCAAGAATATTGCAGTCTGGATTACTGGTGTCGATTTTAAATTTATTGATTATCTTAAGTTTCTATTTAATCAGAAATAGCCCATTCCCGAGTCTGGAATTTAGTTATGATGCCTTAATGGGGATTGTTTCAGGTGTAGTTGCATCCGTATTTACAATCGGTTTACTACCTTTCTTTGAAGCCGGGTTTAATATTTTATCTAGTATGAAACTAATTGAATTATCAAACCCAAATCATCCGTTGCTTCGTAAAATATTAACAGAAGCACCGGGGACTTATCATCATAGTGTAATGGTTGCAAATCTTGCTGAGTCAGCTTGTGAATCAATTGGTGCGAATGGACTTCTAGCAAGAGTAGCATGCTATTACCATGACATAGGTAAAACCAATAGACCAAAGTTCTTTATAGAAAATCAAATCAATATAGAAAATCCTCATGACCAAATTTCTCCTATTGCGAGCAAGAATATCATTATCTCGCATGTAACAGATGGAGTTAAGATGTTAAAGAAAGCGAAACTACCGAAGGAGATTATTGATGTTGCTGAACAGCACCACGGTACAACACTTTTGAAGTTCTTCTACCACAAGGCAAAAGAAAATGGAGAAGAAGTAACAGAGGAAGAATTTAGATACCCTGGACCACGTCCAACTTCAAAGGAAGCAGCCATTATTAACATTTCCGATAGTGTAGAAGCTGCCGTTCGCTCCAAGAATAATCCGACTCCAGATGAAATTAGAGCAGTCGTAAAAGGGATTATCAAAGACCGTTTGCAAGATGGACAGTTGAATGATTGCGATATAACGTTGAAAGAACTTGATACCGTGGCCCATACATTATGTGAAACATTGAATGGGATCTTTCATTCTCGGATTGAATATCCAGACATAAAAAAATTACAAAAGGTGGAAGAAAATGAATCTAGAAATTGATTTTTTAGATGAAACCAATTCTGTTCAAGAAGATGATGAAAAACTAGTTAGAGAACTCTTAGTATTAGGGTTAAAAGCAGAAGACATTCAGGATGACTGTGAAATTTCTGTTACGTTTGTTTCGAATGAAAAAATCCAAGAGATAAATAAGGAATATAGAGGAAAAGATCAGCCGACAGATGTTATCTCGTTTGCCCTTGAAGAAGGTGACGAAGATATACCAATTATGGGCGCACCTGAGACTAGGGTGTTGGGTGATATTATTATCTCAGTGGACAAGGCAAAGGAACAAGCTGAAGAATATGGCCACTCATACCAAAGAGAACTGGGATTCCTAGCTGTTCATGGTTTGCTCCACCTTCTTGGTTACGATCATGAGGAAGAAGAAGAGGAAAAAGAAATGTTTTCGAAACAGGAAAGCATATTAGAGAGCTATGGTCTCAAACGATAGAAAGTTCCGTAATGCCACTTTTCTAAAGTCTTTTCAGGTAGCCCTATCTGGAATTATTACTGTTTTTAAAGAAGAAAAAAACTTCCGCTTTCATATTGTTTCAACGGTGGTGGTTGTAAGTTTAGGTTTATTTTTATCATTATCCAACGTTGAATGGCTTTTTGTTCTTTCTGCCATATTTGGGGTTCTCACTTTTGAAATGATAAATTCAGCAATTGAAAGAGTTGTGGATTTAGTTACAAATGAGTACGACCCGTTGGCGAAAGTAGCTAAAGATATGGCAAGTGGTGCAGTATTATTGTTTGCCATGTATTCTGTTTTGGTGGGGATTATTATCTTTGTTCCCAAGATATGGAGTTTGCTTATCTTTCACTTCTAATTGTTAAAATTCATACAATATGATAAATAAGCCTATCAGACAGAGATAAAAAAACAGAACTATATTTTGAAATCCTTTAATCATTCATGTAGAATTTGAGGACGATATTTATTTTCGAAAGGAAGTACAATTTTTGGATACAAAGAACTTAATTACAGAAGCAAAAAAAGCGATGGAAAAAGCATACGTACCATACTCAAAGTTTCAAGTTGGCGCAGCACTTTTGTCTGATGACGGGACTGTTTTTCATGGATGCAATATTGAAAACGCTGCCTACAGTATGACGAACTGTGCAGAAAGAACAGCCCTCTTTAAGGCTTATTCTGAAGGTGTTACACATTTTAAAACGTTAGTAGTTGTTGCAGATACAAAAAGACCAGTTCCGCCTTGTGGAGCGTGTCGTCAAGTTATTTCTGAGCTTTGCCCGAAAGACATGAAAATAATCTTAACAAACCTCCATGGTGATATTACAGAACTTTCTGTTGAAGAATTATTACCAGGTGCGTTTTCACCGAGTGATTTAAATGAATAATAAAGGGTATCGTTCAGGCTTTATCTCTATTATTGGGAGACCTAATGTTGGAAAATCTACTTTCCTTAATAGGGTAATCGGGCAAAAAATTGCAATCATGAGTGATAAGCCTCAAACTACTAGAAATAAAGTGCAAGGTGTATTAACCTTGTCTGATGCACAAATGATTTTTATCGATACTCCTGGAATTCATGTTCCTAAGCATAAGCTTGGGGATTTTATGATGAAGGTTGCTACAAATGCTTTGAGGGAAGTTGACCTAGTTTTATTCATGGTTAATGTCCAAGAGGGCTTTGGAAAAGGTGAACAATTGATTTTAGAAAAGCTCAAAGGTTTAAAAACTCCAGTTTTTTTAATAGTAAACAAAATTGATCAGGTTCATCCAGACGAACTGTTAGCGTATATTGAATCCTATCAAAAGCGCTTTAATTTTGCTGAGATTATCCCAATCTCTGCTCTTGAGGGAAATAATGTTGAGAAGCTTTTAGATGTTATTAAAGAAAGACTACCTGAGGGCCCACAATACTATCCAGCTGATCAAGTAACGGATCATCCAGAGCGATTTATTATTTCCGAGTTAATTCGTGAAAAGGCGTTGCATTTAACGCGAGAAGAAATTCCTCACTCCCTAGCCGTTGCCATTGATAAGATTTCGAGAGAGGATTCTGAAAAAGACATTATCCATGTGATGGCTACTATTGTAGTTGAGAGGGACTCTCAAAAAGGAATCATCATCGGTAAAAGAGGCTCGATGTTAAAAGAAATTGGGAAGCGAGCGAGAGTTGATATTGAAAACTTACTAGGAACACAAGTGTTTCTTGAGCTATGGGTAAAGGTTCAAAAAGATTGGCGTAACAAGGCATTCCACTTAAAAGACTTTGGGTTCCGTGATGATGAATATTAACTTAAAGTACGGCAGGCTATTCTTCATTTAGCAAAATTTACGTCACATTTTTTACTAAGACTTGGTCAAGCTATAATTAAGTTACAGGGAATTAAAAAAAGCTAGTTTCACAAATCGAAAGGTGGGTATTTTATGTTAGATTTTACCTGGAAAGTATTTTCTGAAACAGGTAGTATTGACACTTATCTCCTTTACAAAGAACTAGAAAAGAAATCCCATTCATCTCCAGAGGATCAAGAAGAAGAACTAGCAGAAATAGATTTTCCCGTGATGTAAGATATTACCCCTTGTGTGTTGAGCCGGCCGTTATGGGTCGGCTTATTTCGTATTTTAGATAAGGAGGGAGAGGATGTTTAATCAGGGAGAGGGAATCGTTATTAGAACAACACCGTATGGAGAGACGAATAAAATCGTGACCCTGTTTACTAGGGAGTGGGGAAAAATCGGTGTTATGGCAAGAGGGGCAAAAAAGCCAAGCAGTAAGCTTTCGAGTTGTACTCAGCTATTTACGGTTGGCTCCTATCTAATTCAAATGAGTCGTGGCTTGGGTACATTACACCAGGGTGAAGCATCTCAATCTATGAGACACCTGAGAGAAGATATTGTCCTAACTGCTTATGCAGCCTATATAGTAGAACTAGTGGAGAAAGCTACGGATGAACGAAAACCAAATCCAAGGCTTTATGAAGACCTTGTGTTAACCTTACATTATCTTCAGGAAGAATATGACCCGGATATTATGAAAGTTCTTTTTGAAATCAAGATGTTACCATTATTAGGTCTCAAACCAACTCTTAATGAGTGCGTAAATTGTAAGGAAAAGCAAGGTCAATTTGGATTTTCTGTAAGAGAAAATGGGTTCCTTTGTCACCGTTGTTTTGAAATAGACCCATACTACATCCCAATCTCACCTTCGACAACCAAATTACTAAGTCAATTTAGCCGTATAAAGTTAGAACAGATTGGTTCAATCAATGTAAAAGAATCAACAAAAAAAGAACTAAACTTAGTAATGGAACAGTATTATGAAACCTATACTGGTTTATACTTAAAAAGTAAAGGGGTCTTGGACCAAATTAAGCGAGTTTGGAATCCAGGTGAAGGTAGTTGACAAGGTTTTTGATTTTCGCTACACTTTCCCTTAAGATAAACGTAACAAAAATAGTAGATGCTATGAAAGAGAGTAGTACCTATTGATCACTATAAAAGCGAACCTAGGATGGTGCGAGCTAGGGTATAGTCCAATAGAGAAGGCGTTCTGGAGCATTGATACATAAAGGGGCTGGGATTCTTATTCCAGCAAATAGGGTGGAACCGCGGATGAACTCCGTCCCTATGCTTCGTGCATAGGGACGGAGTTTTTTCTTTCCTTAGCACGAGAAGTTTAACTAAATATTCGGAGGTGTTTGAAGTGAATGTACAAGATATGATTATTACGCTTCAAAAACATTGGTCAGATCAAGGCTGTATTTTAATGCAGGCATATGATGTTGAAAAAGGGGCTGGAACCATGAGCCCATATACGTTCCTACGTGCAATCGGTCCGGAACCTTGGAATGTTGCCTACGTGGAACCTTCTAGAAGACCTGCAGATGGTCGTTATGGTGAAAATCCAAATAGATTGTATCAACATCATCAATTTCAGGTGATTATGAAGCCTTCCCCAGATAATATTCAAGAACTTTATTTAGACTCATTGAAGGCTTTAGGTATCGATCCATTAGAACATGATATTCGATTTGTTGAAGATAACTGGGAAAATCCTTCTCTAGGATGCGCAGGATTAGGTTGGGAAGTTTGGTTAGATGGCATGGAAATCACTCAGTTTACTTATTTTCAACAGGTTGGAGGACTAGAGTGTAATCCTGTTTCTGTTGAAATCACATATGGGTTAGAGAGATTAGCATCCTATATCCAAGATAAGGATAATGTATTTGATTTAAATTTCACAGATACCTTTACCTATCGTGACATTTTCGGTCAGCCAGAATATGAGCACTCCAAATATACATTTGAAACATCTAATCAAGAGATGCTTTTCACATTATTTGAGACCTATGAAAAAGAAGCACATAGACAGATGGAGGAAGGCCTTGTTCACCCTGCATATGACTATATTTTAAAATGTTCACATGTATTTAATATTCTGGATGCGAGAGGTGCCATTTCAGTAACGGAGCGAACAGGATATATTGGAAAAATGAGAGGGTTAGCTCGGAAAGTGGCTAAAACGTTTTACGAAGAGCGTGAAAAGCTTGGCTTCCCAATTCTGAAAAAACAGGAGGTGGCAAAAGATGAGTAATGTATTGATCGAAATTGGTTTAGAGGAAATGCCAGCAAGATATGTAACAGATTCAATGGATCAGTTAAAAGAAAAAACAAAGAATTGGTTAAATGAAAACAGAATTAAATTTGACTCAGTTAATGCCTATTCGACACCAAGAAGACTAGCCGTTTTTATTCAAGGTGTAGCAGATTCACAAGAGGATGTAATTGAAGAAGCTAAAGGACCTGCTAAGCACATTGCTCTGGATCAAGAAGGGAACTGGTCTAAAGCAGCCATTGGTTTTTCAAAAGGACAAGGGAAGTCGGTTGAGGACATTTATTTCCAAGAAGTAAACGGTGTAGAGTATTGCTTTGTTAAAAAAGAAGAAAAAGGGCAGAAAACAAAGGACTTACTTCCTCATTTTCAATCTGTCATAACTGGCTTGTCATTTCCTAAAAATATGAAGTGGGGCAGCTATGACCTAAAATATATCCGACCTATTAAATGGTTAGTTGCCTTATTCGATACAGAAGTCATTCCTTTTGAAATCACAGACGTTAAGTCGGGTAATACTTCAAGAGGTCATCGCTTTCTTGGAACGGAAATTGATATTGATACTCCGGAAGAGTATAAACAAAAACTGTTGTCTCAATTTGTATTAGTGGACTATCAAGAGAGAAAAAGTGCGATTAGACTTCAACTAGAAAGACTCGCGGAAAGTGAAGGTTGGGTAATCCCAATTGACGAAGATCTTTTAGAGGAAGTTACAAATCTTGTTGAATATCCAACTGTTCTATTTGGGAAGTTCGATGAAGAATTTTTAGCATTACCAGATGAAGTTTTAATCACATCAATGAAGGAGCACCAACGTTACTTCCCTGTAAAGAACTCGGAAGGTACATTGTTACCGTTTTTTGTAACGGTTCGTAATGGTGATCACGTTAATATTGATAAGGTTGCAAAAGGAAATGAAAAGGTATTAACAGCACGTTTATCCGACGCGAATTTCTTCTTTAAAGAAGATCAAAAAAAATCTGTGGATGAATGGAACCAAAAGCTTGAGAAGATTGTTTATCAAGAACAAATTGGAACTTATGCTGAAAAAGTCGACAGAATCATTGCGCTTTCTAATTGGTTAGGAGACGTATTGAAACTAGAACAACGTCAAAAAGAAATGGTAACCCGTACAGCAGAAATTTGTAAATTCGATTTAGTTACGCATATGGTTTATGAATTCCCTGAACTTCAAGGATATATGGGCGAAAAGTATGCTCTTCTTAACCAAGAAAAGCCTGAAGTAGCTAAAGCCATCCACGAACACTATATGCCACGTCATTCTGAAGATTCCATACCTTCTACAGTAGAAGGGTCGATTGTAAGCATTGCTGACAAGATGGATACGATTGTTTCCTGTTTTGCCATAGGTCTAATCCCATCTGGTTCACAAGACCCGTACGCACTAAGAAGACAGGCATGGGGAATTGTGACGACATTACTTGGGAAGCAATGGCCAGTAACCATTGAATCTCTCGTACAGCAATCCTTCGAGAATGTTCAAGCTAGTAACGTAAAGAAAAGTGATAAAGTGGATGTTGTTCATGAGGTTTTGAACTTCTTTAAGCAAAGAATTAAGTTTATTTTACAAGAACAGGGAATTCGTTATGATGTAGTGGATGCTGTATTGGCAGGTAGCATAGAAGAAGTTCCTACGATTGTTGAAAGAGCCAATATTTTAAATGAAAAACGTGAGGACACAAACTTTAAAGAAACGATTGAGAGCCTGGCAAGAGTTATCAATATCGCAAAGAAAGCAGAAGTAGAAGTTGATGTAGATTCTTCCTTGTTTGAAAATGAATATGAAATCAATCTTTTAAATGCCTTTGTTTCAATAAATCAACAATGGGAAGATATAAAGTCAGAAAGTGAGAGATTCAATCGACTTTCTGAATTGAAAAATACCATTGACCCTTATTTTGACAACACGATGGTTATGAGTACCGATGAAAACGTTCGTGTAAATCGTCTATCACTTATGAAAAAAATAGCAACACTTATCTTAAAGTTTGCCGATGTAAATCAACTACAAGTGAAACAAACGGCTTAATCTAAGCAAAAGTAAAGCGCTCAGAAAATACGTCTGAGCGCTTATAAATTAAGAAAGGCTGTTTTCGTAAAGATTGTTGTTTCTTGCACATATAGTTCAACAACCTTTGTTAATAGAATCAACTATTGTCTAAAAGCAACAATATATGCGAAAACAGCGTAAGAAAAAATCAATAATTGAGGTAGGTCTTTGAACAGAATACTTCCCAAATATGATAAATAGTATATAATATTTGTAATAACTAGTATGGCATATTTCCTTTAGCTTCAAAAAGGTCTTATACAATCATAAAAAAAGTCTGCGCTTTTATCATAGGTGGTGAGGACGATCGAGCTTAATAAACGCCAAGAGCAAATCTTGCAAATTGTAAAGGAACAAGGCCCTATAACAGGGGAGCATATTGCGGATCAATTAAATCTAACACGAGCAACATTAAGACCGGATTTGGCCATTTTAACGATGGCGGGTTACCTAGATGCTAGGCCAAGAGTTGGATATTTCTACACAGGTAAATCAAGCACACAACTACTAGCTGACCACATACACAAGTTATATGTTAAGGATTATCAGTCAATCCCAGTGGTTGTGAATGAGAATGTTTCGGTTTATGATGCAATCTGTACGATGTTCTTAGAGGACGTAGGCACCCTTTTCGTTGTTGATGAGAAGGCGATTTTAACGGGTGTCCTCTCCAGAAAAGATTTACTCAGAGCCAGTATTGGTAAGCAAGAGTTAACTCAAGTACCCGTTCATATCATTATGACCAGAATGCCAAATATAACATGGTGTCAAAAAGAGGATACGTTACTAGACGTAGCTTATCGTCTCATCGAAAAGCAAATTGATGCTTTGCCGGTTATAAAAGAAACGGAAAATGGTTTTGAGGTTATTGGGCGAATTACAAAGACCAATATCACAAAAGCCTTTGTTGCACTTGCAAATAACGACTAGTGGGGGGAAACTTAAAAATATGGTACCAATTATTTATATTGTATCGGATTCTGTGGGGGAAACAGCAGAGCTCGTTACCAAAGCTGCTGTAAGCCAATTTAATGGGTCTGGTGTGGTCTTGAAAAGAATCCCCTACGTAGAAGATGAATCAACAATAAATGAAGTTATTCAGCTTGCCAAAATGAATAATGGGATGATTGTATTTACTCTGGTTCGCCCTGAAATCAGAACATACATGAAAGAGTCTGCTGAAAAAGAAGGTATTTTTGCTTGCGATGTAATGGGACCGTTAATGGACCACTTCCAAAAACAATATGGAAAAACACCACTGTTTGAACCGGGGCTTGTTCGAAAGCTTGATGATGACTATTTCAAAAAGGTTGAAGCCATTGAGTTTGCGGTTAAATATGATGATGGTAGAGACCCGAGAGGTCTTTTAAAAGCGGATATCGTTTTAATCGGTGTTTCAAGAACGTCTAAAACCCCTCTTTCACAGTATTTAGCACACAAACGTCTAAAGGTGGCCAATGTTCCGCTAGTTCCGGAAATTGATCCACCTGAAGAGCTGTATCATGTCGATAAAGAGCGATGCTTTGGCTTGAAGATTAGTCCTGAAAAATTAAACGAGATTAGACGAGAGAGATTAAAAACATTAGGACTTAATGACAAGGCGAGCTATGCGAATTTGGATAGAATTAAGAGTGAACTTGAGCATTTTAACAAAGTGGTTGAGGAGATTGGTTGTCCGATCATTGATGTTACGAATAAGGCTGTTGAAGAAACAGCGAATCTTATTTTAAATCAAATTCAACAAAAGAAATAATGAGGTTTGGGGATCGTCCGGGGTATGGGCGGTCTTTTTTCTTTTGAGAATCAATAAATAATAATGGAAATAATGGATTCTTTGTACTATAATAAAAAATTGTGATAAAAAAATCATATATTAGGTTTAAGGTCAAGCAAGAAAGAATAAACTTATTATTGATGGATGTCAAGAAGAAAAAACAAAAAAAATTCGACAAAGCCAAAAGGATTTATTGAAAAAGTGAGTGAAAGCAGGAGAATGGATTATAACGTAGAATGTATTCCATATCGAGAAAAACCAAAGGTATTTGTCAATGCAGATGCTTGTCCAGTAAAAGACGAGATACAAAACATAGCTAATCAACACGGGCTTGAGGTTACATACGTAGCTTCATATGCTCACTACCATCAAAGCACAGACGAGAAAAAATGGAAGTTTGTTGATGCTGAAAAGGAATCTGCAGATCTATATATTGTGAATGCATCGCAAAAAGGGGATTTTGTGGTGACGCATGATATGGGGTTGGCTGCATCTATTGTACCTAAATGTGTTTACGTTATCACTCCTCGAGGAAAAGTAATACAAGAGGAGGATTTAGATTCACTTCTTTTTTTTCGATACGCATCCTTTAAAGCAAGGCGTGGCGGTGAGAAAACAAAGGGGCCAAAAAAGTTTACAGAGCAAGATAGACAAAATTTCTCGCATCATTTTTTACGGATTTTGTCGAAGTTTGCAGGAATTTAGGTTTTTCTATAGAACTACCTAATATAGAGTAACAAAGAGGCAGTTGATAAACCATGTCTGAACGATTATCGGACGAACTCATTAATGACCTTAGGGCCTCGGTAGACATAGTAGATGTAATTAGTGAATATGTCCAATTAAAAAAGAAAGGCCGAAATTACTTTGGTCTTTGTCCATTTCACGGAGAAAATACCCCTTCTTTTTCTGTTGCACCTGATAAACAAATTTATCGTTGTTTTGGCTGTGGTGCCGGCGGGAATGTGTTTTCTTTTTTAATGGACTTAGAAGGTTTGTCTTTTATCGAAGTGGTTCAACTACTTGCTGAACGAACTGGAAAAGAGATACCGAACTTGTCTTCTGTGAATGAAAACAAAAACCCTCGCTCTGAAAAAGAACAAAAGCTTTTTGAATTACATGAGTTATTAAATAAATTTTATCATCATTTATTGGTAAATACAAAAGAAGGTCAAAAAGCTCTTTCATACCTTGAAAATAGAGGTATAACAACAGAGGCAATTCAATCATTCCAGCTAGGCTATGCACCAGGGTCATGGGATTTTGTGAAAAATTACCTTGAAAAAAAAGGATATTCAACATCTCTTTTAGAGGAATCGGGTATCATTGTTCGAAGCTCACAAGGGGACAAAACTTTTGATCGATTTAGGGATAGAATCATGTTTCCTATTCATGATCATAGTGGAAATACGGTAGCCTTTTCTGGAAGGGTTATTGAATCAAGTGATAATGAACCAAAGTTTATTAACTCACCGGAAACACCCATATTCAAAAAAGGGAATTTATTTTTCAACTACCATCGTGCCCGAGCTGAAATTCGTAAAAAGGATTCTTGTATTCTTTTCGAAGGATACGCGGATGTTATTTCTGCTTACAATGCAGGCATTAAACATGTTTTAGCAACAATGGGAACGTCTTTATCTGATGAGCATATTCGCATTTTAAAGAGAAATGTAAATACAGTTCTACTTTGTTTCGATGCAGATAATGCAGGAGTTGAGGCAGCGTATCGGGCTGGAAATCTGCTTGAGTCGAATGCTATTTCCGTTCGAATTGCTAGCATTCCTAACAAGCTCGATCCTGACGAATATATCCGTCAATTCGGAGGAGACAGGTTCCAAGGTGAAGTTATAGATCGAAGTCAAACCTTCATGTCATTTAAGCTCTCCTACTTTCGTAGGGGGAAAAACCTCACAAATGAAGGAGAAAGGCTTCTCTATATAGAAGAAATACTTAAAGAAATTTCAAAACTAAATAGTGCCATTGAAAAGGACCACTATCTTAGACAAATTGCCAATGACTTTTCATTATCATTGGATGCTCTTAAAGAACAAGAGAATCAATATTCCTCGCAGTATAACAAAAGAATAAAGCAAAAGCAGCAACATCAAAAACCTGTACCTGAAAGTGTTCCAGTGTACAGCAAAAAAGAAAAAAGGTTAAACCCTGCTTATGTCACTGCTGAGAGAATGCTAATCGCTTATATGCTACAAAATGATCAGTTGGTTTGGGACGTACAAAGGTCTCTTCAAAATCAGACATTAAATATTGATGAGCATCAAGCCATTTTTACCTATTTGTCTGCATACTATGAAGAGGGGAATACTCCAAATGTGAGTCAATTTTTGGACTTTGTTAAAGATCAAACCATAAAAAGGCTGGTCACTGAAATAAGCTTAATCGAAACTCAAGAAGAAATATCACCACAAGAGTTAAATGATTATATCATGCAGGTGTTAAAGCATAAGAAACTGTTAATGATAAGAGAAAAAGAGCGAGAAGAAAGGGAAGCAGAAAGTGCCAAGGATTACGTGAAAGCCGCAACCATAGCTATGGAAATATTGCAGCTTCGCAAAACATTGTAGTATTTGTCATGAGTTGGAAGGAGGGGCCGCATTGGCTGAAAAATCAGCGCGTTCCAGAGAAGAAGTAGAAAATGAAGTAACATTAGACCAAGTAAAAGATAAATTAGTCGAAGTCGGTAAGAAAAGAGGGGTCCTAACTTACGAGGATATTTCTGAAAAATTATCTACCTTCGAACTTGACTCTGACCAGATGGATGAATTTTATGAGTTTTTGGGTGACCAAGGTGTAGAATTACTTGGTGATAATGAAGAATCAGACTCTACAGGTCCAGCTGTAGTTAAAGATGATGATGAGGAATTTGATTTAAATGACCTCAGTGTACCTCCAGGTGTTAAAATCAATGATCCTGTTCGTATGTACCTTAAAGAAATCGGAAGAGTAGACCTACTTTCTGCAGATGAAGAAATTGAACTTGCTGAAAGAATTGAGCAAGGTGATGAAGAAGCAAAAAGAAGACTTGCTGAGGCAAACCTACGACTCGTTGTAAGTATTGCAAAACGTTATGTAGGACGCGGTATGCTATTCCTAGACTTAATACAAGAAGGTAACATGGGTCTCATTAAGGCCGTTGAAAAATTTGATTACCGAAAAGGATTTAAGTTCAGTACTTATGCAACCTGGTGGATTCGTCAGGCTATAACACGAGCTATTGCTGACCAAGCCAGAACAATTCGTATACCCGTTCATATGGTGGAGACCATTAACAAATTAATTCGTGTTCAAAGACAGTTACTACAAGATCTAGGACGCGAACCAAGCCCTGAAGAAATTGCAGAAGATATGGACCTTACTCCTGATAAAGTAAGAGAAATTTTAAAAATCGCTCAAGAGCCAGTCTCATTGGAAACACCGATTGGTGAAGAAGATGATTCCCATCTAGGTGATTTTATTGAAGACCAAGAGGCCACTTCTCCATCTGAACATGCTGCCTACGAATTATTAAAGGAACAGCTCGAAGATGTTTTAGATACACTTACAGATCGTGAGGAAAATGTATTAAGATTACGCTTTGGCCTTGATGACGGAAGAACGAGAACCCTTGAGGAAGTTGGGAAGGTATTTGGAGTTACTCGTGAGCGTATTCGACAAATTGAAGCAAAAGCTCTTAGAAAGCTCCGTCATCCAAGTAGAAGCAAACGATTAAAAGATTTCCTTGAATAAACTTACTCATTTTTTTGAGTAAGTTTTTTTCTTTTCTAAGGGAGATAGCGTGCTATCTCTCTTTTATTTTACAGAATTATCTGTCAGTTTGTAAAGGGAATATCTAAATAATACGAAACGTTTTAATGTTGTGAAAATAATGAATTACCCATATAATGGTTGTATGGATTTTGTAAGCGCATACATGGGAGGGGTATACATGAATTTTGATTTAACACAAGAACAGCAAATGATCCAAAAAATGATACGAGAATTTGCGGATGAAGAGGTAGCACCAGGTGCATTAGAGAGAGATAATACAAAGGAATTCCCTGTAGATATTATGAAACAATTAGGTGAATTAGGAATGATGGGCCTACCATTTCCCGAAGAATATGGTGGGGGTGGTGCTGATACTATCAGCTTCGCAATTGTAGTAGAAGAATTGAGTAGAGCCTGTGGATCAACAGGAATTACTTATTCTGCACATATCTCATTGGGCGGAGCACCCATTAACATGTTTGGTACAGAAGATCAAAAACAAAAGTATTTAGTTCCAATATGTACGGGTGAGTCAATGGGAGCCTTTGGTTTAACAGAAGCAAATGCAGGTAGTGATGCTGGAGGGACTCAGACAGTAGCTCGTGAAGATCAGGGAGAATGGGTCATAAACGGAAGTAAATGCTTTATAACCAATGCTAGCTATGCCAGTCACCTAGCATTAACAGCAGTTACAGGGGAACACAATGGTGACAAAGAAATCACTGCGATTATCGTTCCAACGAAAGCAGATGGCTTTAAGGTTATAGACAACTATGAAAAAATGGGGCTACATTCATCTAATACGACAGAATTAGTAATGGAGGATGTTCGGGTTCCATTAGATAACATTTTAGGTAAGCGCGGGGAAGGTTTTCGACAATTTTTAATTACCTTAGATGGGGGAAGAATCGGAATTGGAGCAATGGCTGTTGGAATTGCTCAAGCTGCATATGAGAAAGCAGTTGCTTATGCAAGTGAAAGGAAACAATTTGGTCGATCACTTTCTCAATTCCAAGCTATCCAATTCAAGCTTGCGGATATGGCTATGAAAATTGAATTAGCCCGAAATATGGTTTATAAAGCTGCTTGGTTAAAGGACCAAGGAAGATCCTTTTCAAAAGAAGCTTCTATGTGTAAACTTTATGCTTCGGAAATATGTATGGAAGTTACAAGTCAGGCTGTTCAGATTCATGGCGGAAATGGATACATGAAAGATTATCATGTTGAGAGATACATGCGGGATGCCAAGTTACTTGAAATCGGGGAAGGTACTTCGGAAGTACAACGTATTGTTATCGCGAGAGAAATATTGAAAAATGTATAAATGAAGGAATCCCCCATATGCTATGAACGTGTTTATTTTTGTCAAATTCGTGAAAATATAAAGAAAACGTCAATTCCACTTTCACTTTAGAACGTTTTCAAGTAAAATAGTTATTGTTTGTACATTCTTTTCTACTAGTTACACTGTTCATACATAAGGAGGATCAAGAATGAATCGTAATCCAATAATTCCCTTCGTTCTTATTATGGTATTCGGGATTGGTCTTATTTTCTTCCTATCATTCATGGGATTAGAAAACAGACAAGAGCGAGCTCATGGGGGAGAAGGAGAAGAAACTGATAACGCGTTATTAGAAGCATCTCCTGAGGAAATTTATCAGCAAGCTGGTTGTATTAACTGCCACGGAGCTAACTATTCTGATGGATCTGCACCATCTTTAATTGGAGTTGGTGAAAAGTACTCAGCTGATGATATTAAAGACATCCTAACAAATGGTATCCCACCAGGAATGCCAGCAGGACTTGTACCTGATGAAAAATTAGATGAAATGGCCGAATGGTTACTAACATTAGAATAAAAAAGGAGTCCTTTGCTTTTAGTAAGGGACTTCTTTTTTATTTTTGGCTGAAGGTGTAATTCCGGGGACGAAGGTGCAATTCCGGGGACGAAGGTGCAATTCCTGGGACGAAGGTTCAATTCCGGGGACGAAGGTCAATTCCGGGGACGAAGGTGCAATTCCGGGGCTGAAGGTGCAATTCCGGGGACGAAGGTGCAATTCCGGGGACGAAGGTGCAAATTCCGGGGACGAAGGTGCAATTCCGGGGACGAAGGTGCAATTCCGGAGCTGAAGGTGCAATACTGGAGTTGAAGGTGCAATTCCGGGGATGAAGGTGCAATACTGGAGTTGAAGGTGCAATCCCGAGTTTGAAAGTGCAATACTCGCATTGATAGTGAAATTCCAAAGCGAATAGTCCAATGAACCATCCCATTCCCATCTATGCTCTCATTTGGTCAAATACACCAAAGAAGCTATAATAATAAAAGAAAATAATGTTGGCAGGTGCAATATGAATATAGAGCAATTATCTAAGAGGTTAGAAACCGTATTTGAATACATACCAAATCAATCAACGTTAGCAGATATCGGAAGTGACCACGCTTATCTGCCTTGCTATGCAGTTCTTAAAGGAAAAGTTACATATGCTATTGCTGGTGAGGTAGCTGAAGGCCCATACCAATCTGCAGTAAATCAAGTGGTTGATGCTAATTTAACTAAACAAATAGAAGTCCGTAAAGGTGACGGACTAGAAGTCATTTCCTCCGGTGAGGTCAGCTGTGTGACGATTGCGGGGATGGGAGGAACATTGATAGCCAAGATTTTAGAAGAAGGAAAATCCAAATTGACTTCAACTATGAGATTAGTTCTCCAACCAAACATAGGGAGTGTAAATGTTAGAAAGTGGCTACAAACCAATGGATGGGCTATTGTAAACGAGTCTATTTTACGGGAAGACAATCATATTTATGAAGTGATATGTGCGGATTTTCAGACTACAAATGCCTTAACAGAACAAGAATTGTTAATGGGACCTTTTCTTTTAAAGGAAAAGAACGAGGCATTTGTACAAAAGTGGAATGAGGAAAAGAAGCAATTACATCAAATTTTACAGTCTTTGGATCAAGCAAAAGAAACTCCAGAGGTTAGAGAGAAAAAGAAAAAAATAGTTCGGGATATTACGCTAATTGAGGAGGGGTTAAAGTGAGAGAGGTAAACGGTCATCAAGTTATTGAAGTCTTCGAACAGTTCTCCCCAAAAAGGTATGCCATGGAAGGGGATAAGATTGGTCTTCAGGTTGGCGATTTAAGTAGAAAGGTAACAAATGTTCTTGTTACGCTTGATGTTACTCCCGAAGTAGTGGATGAAGCGATTGAAAAAGATGCACAATTGATTATCGCTCACCACCCACCGATATTTAGACCACTTGGTAAACTTGAAAGTGGCACAATATTTGAGAAACTCATCAAGCATGATATCTCTGTATATGCCGCTCATACAAATTTGGACGTTGCAACAGGGGGAGTGAATGACCTCTTAAGTGACGCTCTAGGTCTTTCTAACACGAAAGTATTAGTTCCAACTTATGAAACCCCTCTGAAAAAGCTAGTGGTGTTTGTGCCAGTGGAAAATGCAGAAGAATTGAGAATAGCATTAGGGGATGCAGGAGCAGGCTTCATAGGGAACTACAGCCATTGCTCTTTCTCCATTAACGGTGAGGGGCGATTCGTACCTGGGGATGGAACAAACCCTCATATTGGAGAAGTGGGAAAACTAGAAACAGTCAATGAGGAAAGGGTGGAAACCATATACCCTGTTACGCTTGAAAAACAAGTGCTGAAAGCGATGTTTACAACACATCCTTATGAAGAAGTAGCTTATGATATTTATCCAGTAGATATAAAAGGAGAAACATTGGGCCTAGGAAGAATTGGCACATTAGAAGAAGCAATGACTCTTAAAGAGTTTGGAGAACATGTAAAGAAAGCTTTAGATGTCTCGATGGTTCGTGTGGTCGGAAACCTAAACGATGAAATTCGTAAAGTAGCTGTGTTAGGTGGAGATGGCAACAAATATTATAAACATGCCATAAGGCAGGGAGCAGACGTCTATGTTACCGGTGATATGTACTTTCATACAGCGCAAGATGCACTTCAAGATGGATTAAATATCGTGGACCCTGGTCATCATGTCGAGAAGGTAATGATTAAGGGAGTCGCTAAAAAGATGTCAGAATTAGTACCAAACCAATGGGGGATTCAATTTATTCCATCTTCAGTTAATACAGATCCATTCCAATTGGTATAGTTGAAAGAAAAAAGAAGCTCCTAAATTGAGCTTCTTTCTTTTTATAACTTAGCTTTCTTAACTTTAGGCAAGATTTTTTCTAAAGGTACTTTTTTCTCTTTTTCCCAAGTAGAAGTATCGTTCGGGTCAAATTGCTCTATAAATGAAATGACTTCCTTTGTAATTGGAGTTGGAGTAGAGGCACCTGCTGTTACAGCAACTGTTTTTGCATCTTTAATCCAATCAATCTCCAATTCACTAATATCGGAAATTCTGTAGGCTTTTGTTCCCGCAATTTCCTCGGAAACTTGAGCTAATCGGTTCGAGTTATTACTTTTTGGATCTCCTACGACAATCAGTACATCCGCCTCTTTGGCTTGTTCTGCCACTGCCTCTTGTCTAACTTGAGTAGCTAAGCAAATTTCTCGATGTTTTTCTGCATGGGGGTATTTCTCTATAACTCTTTCCATAATATGAGCTACATCCCACTGACTCATTGTGGTTTGGTTCGTCACAATGATTTTATCGCTCTGAAGGTTTAAGGCTTCGACATCTTCAATTGTCTCCACAAGATGCACAATGTCTGGAGCAACCCCTACAGCTCCTTCAGGTTCTGGATGACCTTTTTTTCCAATATAAACAACCTCATAACCTTCCTTTTCCTTTTCTAGAATGAGGTCGTGCGTTTTTGTCACATCTGGGCAAGTGGCATCAAGTGTAACGAGTCCTCTTTCTGCGGCTATCTTACGAACCTCAGGAGAGACTCCATGAGCTGTAAAAATAACAGTCCCTTTATCCACTTTCTCAAGAATTTCTTTTCGATTGTTACCATCAAGCGTAATAATTCCTTCTTGTTCAAATGCATCCGTTACGTGTTTATTATGGACAATCATCCCCAAAATATAAATAGGACGAGGTAATGTAGGATCTAAGCTTGCATTACGTGCGATCACCATCGCATCAACGACACCGTAGCAATAACCTCTAGGGGTAATTTTTAAGACGTTCATATAAGTCTTCCTCCTAGAACTAATATGGTTAACATACCCCTATTATATAGGAGGATACGGAATAAGACAAAAGGAACCCTCTAGATGTAAAGCTTTGGTAACGAACTTCCTTTTGGACCTGAATTTTTTTTAGATTTATTTGACCTCTTTGGCTTCTTTTTTTTCTCTTGTATAGATGGTTCACTCACTTCTAGACTTTCAAAGTCCAAACTTTCAAAGTCTATACTTTCATCTTTGGTTTCTTTGTCATCTGCCTGAGTTTCATTTGCATCTTCTTCAGTGGATGCACTCTTTAGTCCACGGTATAATTTCCACATTGCAGGTAAGTTACGTACAAGCGGTCCGTATTGTTGTACCATTGGTCCTATTTGGGAAGCTGTCTTTAATACAGACTGCGTTTGATTCAGGATGTTCATGAGCCCTCCGGGTTGTGACAGGGATGATAAACCAGCCCCACTTCTGGAAGCAGCTTCAAAGCCTGATAAAGCTCCAGAACCCTTGGAACCTCCGCCTAAAAATCTAGAAAGAAGTCCTCCTCCTGCTCCTCTACTTGCTTGTGGATTGTTCTTTCCTAGTATTTTTCCTAACAAACCGCCACCTGTACCTCTAGGCTGTCTTCCTGCCTGCATCCCAAATCCTCTCATGCCATTATTATATGGAGGAGATTGTCTCCCTCCAAAAGGGCTTGGTCCTCGTTGTGGCCGCTGCATCATAAATGGATTTTGAGGTTGGTTTAAACCTCTTCCATGACCCATCATAGGTGGAACTCTTCTTGGAGGCATATTCAACCCTCCTCTCTAAAAAATAAATTACTCTCTTTTTTACAATATGCGAGAGAATCATAATTGGTTTAGTTAGATGCACACGTTTATTGTATGAAGGTGGAGAAATAATAAGATTATAAGTATAATGTATGAATGGGATTCCAAGAAGGAGAATTTTATTATGAAAAAACATGCATTTGAACGGTTTAACCTTCATCCTACTTTTGTGGAGGTTATTGAAAAGAAAGGGTTCTATGAACCAACTGATATTCAATCAAAGGTGATACCTCTTGTTTTGAAGAAGGAAAGTATTGTAGGACAATCACAGACAGGAACAGGAAAGTCTCATGCTTACCTACTACCGGTTCTTTCTTCTATTAACGTAGAAAACCATGAGGTACAAGCTGTGATCACTGCTCCAACAAGAGAGTTAGCATTACAGCTTTTTGAACATTTTAAAGAACTGGTTGCGCCTTTACCTGAAAGTGAAAAAATTACAGGAAAATGCTTGATTGGCGGAACAGACAAACAACGTACAATTGAAAAGCTTGATAAACAACCACAAGTTATTATAGGAACGCCAGGTCGAATTCTAGACCTTGTGAAGGAGCAAGCTCTGGATATCCACAAAACAAATATGTTGGTCGTAGATGAAGCAGATATTATGTTAGATATGGGCTTTATTCATGATGTTGACCAACTTGCAGGAAGAATGCCGGAAAAACTACAAATTCTTGTCTTTTCCGCTACTATTCCAGAAAAATTAAAGCCGTTTTTGAAGAAGTATATGGAGAATCCAAAATATGTTCATATTGATCCTAAGACTACTACGCCTAAGAAAATTGAACATATTCTTATTCCGCTTAAATCAAGAACAAAGGCACATTTAACCTATAATATCTTAACTTCTATTAACCCTTATTTAGCTCTTGTATTCGCAAATACAAAGGAAAAAGTAGACGAGTATGCCGATGCACTCATTTCAAAGGGGTTAAAAGTTGCCAGATTTCACGGGGGATTAACGCCTCGAGAACGAAAAAGAATTATGAAGCAAATCCGTGACTTAGAATACCAATATGTCATTGCAACGGATTTGGCAGCTAGAGGAATTGATATTGAAGGTGTAAGTCATGTTATCAATATGGAAATTCCAAAAGATTTGGACTTTTATATCCATAGAACGGGTCGTACGGGTAGAGCCGATCTAGCAGGAATCGCTATTACCATTTATGAACCATCTGATGAACATGCTTTAAATGAACTAGAGAAAAGAGGCATTACATTCCAATCCAGAGATCTTGTAAAAGGTGAGTGGCAGGAGATTCCAGATCGAAATCGAAGAAAGAAAAGAGAACGAGCAGATGATGGTGTGGAACAGAAAGTAGCACACAGAGTTCGAAAGCCTGGAAAAGTAAAGCCAGGATATAAAAAGAAAATGAAATATGAAATAGAAAACCTGAAGAAAAAAGAGAGAAGAAAAAACGCTAGAAAGAAATAGTACGGGGAGAGTGAGCTATATGTTAAAAATTGGTTCTCATGTATCTATGAGTGGAAAGAAAATGTTACTATCAGCTAGTGAGGAAGCTGTATCTTACGGGGCTAATACTTTCATGATCTATACGGGTGCTCCTCAAAATACTAGAAGAAAGAAAATAGAAGACCTAAATATTGAAGCAGGTCTAGCACATATGAAAGAGAACGGAATTGACGATATCGTTGTACATGCTCCATATATTATTAATATTGGAAACACTGTAAACTCCAACACGTACCAATTAGGAGTTGATTTCCTTCGTTCTGAGATTGAAAGAACAGAAGCAATTGGTGCTAAGCAAATTGTTCTTCATCCAGGGGCACATGTGGGGGAAGGTGCTGAGGCTGGGATAAAGAAAATCATTGAAGGCCTAAATGAAGCCATTATTAAGGAACAAAATGTTCAAATTGCCTTAGAAACAATGGCAGGTAAAGGGTCTGAGTGTGGAAGATCATTTGAGGAGCTTGCTGAAATTATTAACGGCGTCACTCATAATGAAAAGTTATCCGTTTGTTTTGACACTTGTCACACTCATGATGCGGGCTATGATATCGTGAATGATTTCGATGGTGTTTTAAACGAGTTTGATAAAATTGTGGGGTTAGACAGAATTAAAGTGCTTCATATCAATGATAGTAAAAATACAGTGGGTGCACGAAAAGACCGTCATGAGAATATTGGTTATGGCCACATTGGATTTAAAGCACTAAACTATATTGTTCACCACCCACAGCTTCAAGAAATACCTAAAATCTTAGAAACACCATATGTAGGGGAAGATAAGAATAACAAAAAACCTCCTTATAAAAAGGAGATTGAAATGTTAAGAAGTCAAACCTTTAATGAACAATTGCTTGAGGATATAATGGCTCAAGTATAAAAGTAAGTATGGTGAGAAAAAGCTGTGTATATAACATGGCTTTTTCTTGTTTTCTGCGGCTATCTAGTAAATTGAATAAAGAGTTGATTTACTTTACGGGCTGTTTCGGGTCCTGTAATTTTTGCAACCTCTTTTATTAATTGGGTGCGTTCTTTGTCATTAAAAATGTTAATACCCTTGCCTCTTAGTAATTTAGTTACTTTAGCGGCTTGGTCATTGTTCAATGGTATATTAAATTGTTTGCTATACTTTAATAGGTCTTCCTTCGTAATGTTGTTAATTTTGTAGTTTACAACATTTTCAAATAGCTTCATTTTATCACTCCTCAAAACAAAATATATGAAACAGTAGTTCGTCCCGTGACAAAAGGAGAGGAAAAGGTTTATGGCAGGTAAAAATCATAAAAAAGAAACTATACCACATTTAATTTATCGTTTTATTATGATAGCGATAGGAGCAGTATTCGCAGCTGCGTCTATTGAGCTATTTCTTGTACCTAATCAAATTATTGATGGTGGGATTATCGGGATATCCCTCATTTTAAATCACTTACTATCTAATACAGTCCCGTTTATTAGCTTCGGTATTTTAGTGGTAATCCTCAACATTCCGTTTATGTTTTCAGGGTACAAGCATATTGGGAAAACATTTATGATCTCATCTTTATTTGGTATAGTGGCATTAGCGATTGCAGAACGTTTTATGCATCACATAGAACCCTTTACAACAGAACCAATCTTAGCAACTGTCTTTGGCGGGTTATTACTAGGTACAGGTGTTGGTCTGGTTATTCGTCACGGGGGTGCGATGGACGGTACAGAAATTTTGGGTATTCTTTTAACAAAGAAGGCTCCATTTTCCGTTGGTGAGTTCGTTATGTTTATCAATATATTCATTTTTGCTTGGGCAGCTTTTGTATTTGGATTAGAGCAAGCCATGTTCTCCGTAATGACCTATTATATTGCATTCAAAACAATAGATACGGTAGTTCAAGGTCTGGATGAAACAAAAGCTGTATTCATTGTTTCGGATCATTATGAAGAAGTTTCAGAAGCAATTCTAAGTAGACTTGGCCGTGGTACAACGATGCTAAAAGGCCGCGGTGGTTTTACTGACAATGACAAAGAAATCATTTACGTTGTGGTCACCCGACTGGAAGTAACCAAACTAAAAACATTAGTTCATGATATCGATCCACAAGCATTTCTAACAATCATGGATACCCAAGAAACAAAGGGTGGACGTTTTAAGTCTGCCATTCATTAGAACTTAGCTAATGCTGAGTTCTTTTTTTTACATTCATACATACTTTTCATAGTAAACAAAAGTTTACAGTGATAAAAACTTTGTGTATAATTACGATTTGTAGTTTGTAAATCGGAATGATTACGAAAGAGTGATGATTATATGACTAATTCCGTCATTGAAATAAAGGATTTATCTTATCGTTATGAAGAAAATTTTGTGTTAGAACAAATAAATTTAATAGTCCCAAAAGGAGCTTTTTTAGGAATCGTTGGCCCTAATGGTTCAGGTAAGTCCACTCTCATTAAGTTGTTACTTGGAATCTTAAAGCCACAGTCTGGGACAATAAAGCTTTTTGGTCAGGATAGTAAGAGTTTTAAGCACTACGAGAAAATTGGCTATGTATCTCAAAAAGCGAACTCGTTTAACAGTGGTTTCCCAGCGACAGTTTACGAAGTGGTCTTAAGTGGTCTTACAAAGAAGTTAGGCTTGTTCAAATTTCCATCGAAGGCAGATAAAGAAAAGGTTGTAGCGGCGATAAAACTCGTTGAAATGGAAGATTTTCTATACAGAAACATTGGTGAGCTATCAGGTGGACAACAACAGAGGGTTTTTATTGCCCGGGCATTAGTGAGTAATCCTGAACTTTTAATCTTAGATGAACCTACTGTTGGAGTTGATGCAAAGAGAGTAGAAAGCTTTTATTCACTCCTTGAAAAACTAAATCAGCAACAAGGGATTACGTTATTATTGGTTACACATGACGTAGGTACGATAACAAATAAAGTCACTCATGTAGCTTGCCTTAATAAGCATTTACACTTTCATGGGTTGGTGACAGAGTTTGAAAACTTAGAGCAAAAATCATTGTCAGGTGTATATGGACATGACATTCACTTATTAACCCACCAACATTAACTAAAGGGACGTTTGCTATGATCACGAGTATTTTTGAATATGAATTTCTGCGGAATGCATTTATAACTGGAGCGATTATTGGAGTTATTGCCCCTTTGCTAGGTGTATTTATTGTAGTAAGAAGACTTTCTCTAATTGCAGATGCCTTAAGCCACGTAACACTATCGGGTATTGCCTTAAGCTTACTGATGAGTAAAACGTATTCGTGGTTTGCAGGTGTAAATCCACTTTATTTAGGCGTTGTCTTTTCATGTACTGGAGCTGTACTGATCGAAAAACTAAGGACGGTATATAAGCACTATCAGGAGTTAGCGATTCCTATTATTTTATCAGCTGGGATTGGTTCTGGAGCAATCTTTATATCGATGGCTGATGGGTTCAACACGGACCTGTTTAGTTATTTGTTCGGTAGTGTAAGTGCAGTTTCTAGTTCGGATGTTAATTTAATTATTGGTATTAGTGTCATTGTCATTCTGGTGGTTATCCTACTGTATAAGGAATTGTTTCTCTTATCTTTTGACGAGGAACATGCAAAGGCATCAGGACTTAGAGCACCATGGGTTCATCTGATTTTCATCTTACTAGTCGCTCTTGTTATTGCTGCTTCTATGAGGATTGTTGGAATTTTATTAGTATCTGCCCTCATGACATTACCAGTAGCGGCAAGTATAAGAATTGCGAATGGATTTAAACAAACCCTTGTTCTTTCCATTATTTTTGGTGAAGTCTCTGTTTTGGGAGGGCTAATCGCTGCCTATTATTTAGACTTAGCTCCTGGAGGAACCATTGTGGTTTTATCTGTATTTTTATTACTAGGAGCCATTCTTTACAAGAAAGTAAAGGTCAAAAAAAGTTTATATGATAAAATAAGGATAGGTGGTGAGTCGAAGTGAATGTAACACAAGCAATTGATATCTTAAAAGAAAAGGGATATAAATATACAGATAAAAGGGAAGTACTGCTAGAATGTTTAGCAGAGCAGAAGAAGTATCTTTCTGCTAAAGAAGTTATGGAATTAATGAAGCAGAGTTATCCTGGACTTAGCGTTGATACGATCTACAGGAACCTTTCCTTATTCTCAAAGTTAGGCATTTTAGAACAAACTGAATTGTCAGGAGAAATGAGGTTTCGATTCACTTGTGACCATGACCATCACCATCATCATTTTATTTGTATGGATTGTGGGAAAACGAAGGAAATCGAACTTTGCCCAATGGATGAAATTAAGGGTAATCTTGAAGACTATACGATACATGATCATAAATTTGAGATTTACGGTATGTGTCCAGAATGTAAAAGAGCATAAACCTTTTGGTTTATGCTCTTTGTTTTTCCTGTATCCATTGTTGAACCCAAGTGTTTGCTTCCTCCCAAGAAGTAACACGAATTACTCCGTTAGGAATTGGTTCCCGATTATAAGGTGTATCAAATAATAATACAGGTATACCACATTCGAGGTGAATGTTAACAGCGTTATCATGCTTATCTTCTAAAAAAATGTCCACATCGTACTTTTTAGCAGCACCTATTTTATCATGTGTACCGATAAGTTCAATATGATGGAAAAATAATTCATTTGAATCAAACCATTTTTTAGTGGCCTCTAAATGTTCTGAACCTCTTGCACTAATGAAATAGAGCTCGAATTGTTCTTTCCATTGAGATAAAACCTCTTTAGCCCCTTGGGCGAGTGGAGATGTTGAGTAAATATCGTGTTCTGCCACTACAAACCACTTGTGGAATTCTTCTGGTGAAACCTTCATTACTTTCGATAAATCATACTGTGTCACATCTTCGAGCTTTAAATTAGAGCCGAATGCCTTATTTATATGTGGTAATAAAGAATTTGGGTTCGTAACGGTACCGTCTATATCGATTCCAAATCTAAGCTGATTTTTCACGTTATACCTTCTTTCCAAATGTTGTCCAAACAAAAGTGTATCATACCTGTTCGGATTTCTACAGAAGCTTTTTACTTCATTGTTAAACATTAACACGAGCAAAAACAAAAGATCTGTTAAGAATAATAAATGCTCCTACTTTGAAAGTGAGGGATTTGAGTGGCAGACGAAAGAAAAATAGTGGATCACAACATTGATGTTCGAGATACGAATGAAGAAATCATGGAAAATCGAATCGAAAATGGTGACTATTTAGAAGAGGCTTCTGCCGAAGTAGCAGCTCCAATTGCGGCACCACGAACAGCTAATCGTTATGATACAGAAGACGAGACAGCTACTGGAGGAAAAGGTTTAGGGTGGGTTGGTATTGCGTTATCAATCCTTTCTCTATTTTGGCTTCCAGTACTGTTTGGTGGTGCAGGGATTGTTTTAGGCTTTATCGCAAGAAGAAGAGGAGCAGAAGGTTTAGGAGCAACTGCTATTGGTATTGGAGCAGCAGCCATCATCATCAGTCTCTTTTTAGCCCCATTCTTTTAGTTAACTGAATTGAGGGGAAGGGATGAAAAAAGAGCTTGGCCATTGGCCAAGCTCTTTTATTTTATTAAGCGTTTTGTTTTTCTTCTTCTTGCTTCTTAAAGTGCTCTTCAGCAAGCTTATCGATTTCCTTCTTTAATTCCTCTACCATTGTTTCTTCAGGAACTTTCCGAACTGTTTTCCCTTTTCTAAAAAGGAGTCCTTCACCACGTGCGCCTGCAATCCCAATATCTGCCTCTCTTGCTTCACCAGGACCATTTACTGCACATCCTAAGACGGCAACCTTAATGGGGGCTTTTATCTTCGAAATGTACTCTTCAACTTCATTTGCGATACTAATCAAGTCGATTTCGATTCGACCACAAGTAGGACAAGAGATTAACGTAGCTGCATTTGAAGCTAACCCAAATGATTTTAATAACTCACGTGCTACTTTTACCTCTTCAACAGGGTCTGCACTTAATGAAATACGAAGAGTATTACCAATTCCCATGTTGAGGATGGCTCCTAAACCGGCAGCACTTTTTACAGTACCAGCAAATAATGTTCCGGACTCTGTGATTCCCAGGTGTAAAGGATAATCAAATGCTTTTGATGCCTTTTCATAAGCTTCAATTGCTAATTGTACATCCGACGCTTTCATAGATACGATGATATCGTGAAAATCAAGATCCTCTAAAATCTTGATGTGATGTAAGGCACTTTCAACCATACCATCAGCAGTAGGATAGCCATATTTTTCAACTATTTTTCTTTCCAATGAACCAGCATTAACACCGATTCGGATTGGAATTCCGCGTTCTTTGGCTGCTTTTACAACGGCCTCCACTTTCTCACGTCTACCGATATTCCCAGGGTTAATACGGATTTTATCGGCTCCACCCTCTATAGCTTTTAAGGCAAGACGATAATCGAAATGTATATCAACAACTAGAGGAATGTTAATTCGTTTCTTAATTTCTGGAATGGCATCTGCTGCTCTTTCATCAGGACAAGCAACTCTGACAATTTGACAGCCAGCTTCTTCTAGACGATGAATTTCTGCGACTGTTGCTTCAACATCATGCGTCTTTGTTGTAGTCATACTTTGTATAAAAAGTTCATTGCTTCCACCAATAGTTAAATTACCGACCTTGACTGGTCTAGTTTTTGTACGATGTGTTATTTCACTCAAGAGTCTTTCGCTCCTTTTTGTGTTTTACTTACTCAAATCATTGTACCAGTCAAGAGTAGAAATTGACAAGAAGAACGACTACTGATTATAAATGGGAAACTTATATACTTTTCCAGCTTGAATTTTTTCTGGCTGGATTTGATTTAAGGTAATGAAGTCTTGAACCACTTGCTCAATTCCCACAGGTAAAGGTTCATTCAAGTTTTTTTCAACAACAGACAGCACCGTATCACCTGATGTTACTAGATGTTCAATGTACAGGGGATGATTGGAAGGGGAAGTTGTAACTTCCATTACTTCTCCTTGTGCTGCTCGGATAGGTTTAATCATGGATAGGGTCCCAACCTTAATATCGTAGTAAAGTGAAATGGCGAATAGTAGAGCTGTGATTATTAGTAGAGTTCGTTTCATGGGACTAGCCTCCTCAGAGTATTTGTCCCATACATATTCAGAAATAAAAGAGTTTATGACATAAAAATAAAAAAGGCTATGCAAATTGCATAACCTTTTTTTCAGCATTATAATTTATTTTTTGCAGGAATTTCTTTAATTGTTAGGTATAAGAAGATAATGGTTATACCCCAATGAATGAAAAGGGCCCCAGGAACATTAGTTTTTAGGAATGACATAATCATGAAAAAGACAGTTGGTAGTGTAATACTGTAAGCAGTCAAACGCCACAATTGTCCATATTTTACATCTCTTCCTAAGGAACTTACAACAATTAACCCGATAACGGCTAAAATCGTAATTTCTAAAAAGTCTAAACCAGCCGAGAATATGTACATGATTACAAACAAGATTGGTAAGAAGATAATAAGCGCTGAGTCAACGGACTCTAGGAATGTTTGAACATCTTGTTTTGTTATGTCCATATCTTCTAAAAGGCTATAGGAGTAGCTATCAACAGTTCCCCCAGAAGCTAAAACGATGTCATGCTTTAAAATGGCTAATACTTCGTCATTAGAGTTAATATCTCCGATTTCAGTTTCACCAGTACTATCAAAGAAGATTCTAAAATCTCCTCTTCTGATCTCTACCGGTTCGTCCTGATTAGAAGTTAATGTTCCATTTTCTATTGTAAAGTCAGGAAACTTTTGTTCGATTGTTTCCCCAACTACTTCTATTGCGTTTGTTAATCCTGATGAGAGGTTATAGAATGTTGGAATAATGGATAGTAGGGCAAGGAAGAATACATATAGAATTGTTTTTCCGATACCTTGGAAACGAAACGTTGCAACATCTTTTGGAGAGTATAAACTCTTATAGAATTGCTTGAAAATGTTCATAATTATAAGTTCATCCTTTCAGGGTCATAACCATATTGTAGAACGGAAAAGCTTGGAATTCAACTAGCATCCCCTTTTTACAAAAGTGAATGAATTGTTAAGATTTTGTAAAGGTGGTTTACATTTCGTATAAAAATCATTAATAATTATATGGGGTTTTTAGACAAACTATGTCGATATTCTTAAGGGGTTGAATTGATTGAGTACTATTGATTTACAAACGTTAATATTTGAATTCCTAGGTGGACTTGGTATTTTCCTTCTAGGAATCAAAACGATGGGTGAAGGGCTCCAGAAATCTGCTGGAGACAGATTGAGGGATATTTTAGATAGATGGACCTCCAATCCATTATTAGGTGTTTTAGCTGGTATTATAGTTACGATCTTAATTCAGTCAAGCTCAGGTACTACTGTAATTACTGTAGGTTTAGTAAGTGCAGGTTTTATGACGCTTAGACAAGCAATCGGGGTTGTGATGGGGGCTAATATCGGTACAACTGTTACCGCATTTATCATTGGTTTTGATATTGGTGCATACTCATTACCTATAATCTTTATTGGTGTTTTCTTCTTATTTTTCTTTAAAAAGAGAAAATGGAATAACCTTGGTCAGGTATTCTTTGGCTTCGGTGCACTGTTCTATGGGTTAGAGTTGATGAGCGGTGGTTTAAAGCCACTTCGTTCGTTAGAGGCATTTCATGATTTAACAGTTCAAATGGCTTCTCACCCTGTACTTGGAGTTGTTGTAGGGACATTGTTTACTGTTCTAGTTCAAAGTTCTTCTGCAACAGTTGGTATACTTCAAGGGCTTTACGAACAGGGATTATTAACTTTAGATGCAGCATTGCCAGTACTATTTGGTGATAATATTGGTACGACGATTACGGCTGTCCTAGCTGCAATAGGTGCATCAGTGGCTGCAAAAAGAACCGCAGCAAGCCATGTTATGTTTAACCTAATTGGTGCAACCATTTTTATTCTGTTATTAAATCCATTTACTTCTTTCATTATTTATTTAACAGGTTTCTTAGATTTAGGACCAAAAATGCAAATTGCTTTTGCCCATGGGACGTTCAATATCGTAAATACTTTGATTCAGTTGCCATTCATTGCTCTAATTGCGAAAGCGGTAACGAAAATTGTCCCTGGTCAAGATACAGTTGTTGAATATAAAGCAAAACATTTAGATCCACTTTTTATTGAACAAAGCCCATCCATTGCTTTGGGTCAAGCACAAGAGGAAGTCCTTAGAATGGGTCAATTAGCATCAAAAGGACTTGAAGAAACATTTGAATTCCTAAAGACAAAATCAACAAAGCATTCAGAAGTAGCTCTTCAACTTGAAGATGCGATAAATAATTTAGATAAAAAGATAACAGAGTATTTAGTTGAACTTGCTCGCAGATCCTTATCAGGTGCGGAATCTGAAAGACATACCTTACTCATGGATACGGTTCGTGATATTGAGCGTGTTGGAGACCATTTTGAAAACATAGTAGAACTTGTAGATTATCAAATGGCCAATAAAGTACAAATTTCGGATGAAGCAATGAGAGACCTAGAAGAAATGTTTAACTTAACCATTAAAACCCTGAAAGATGCAATAGAAGCATTAGATCAAAATGATCTGACTCTTGCTAAGAAAGTTAAAGATGAAGAAGATCAAATTGACCAAATGGAAAGAAAGCTACGTAAACAACATATTCTTCGTTTAAACGAAGGTCTATGCTCTGGCCAATCAGGAATTGTATATGTAGATATTATCAGTAACCTTGAGCGTATTGGTGACCACTGTGTCAATATTGCAGAGGCAGTTCTAGGAGAAAATCATTAAACAACAAAGAGAAGGGCGCTACCTAGCTAGTAGCCCTTTTCTTTATAGGGGTGAATGTTTTTGGAAATATTAACTTGGGTTATCCTAGTAACTTTATGGATTGGTGCATTTGTTGGATTGATTTATCCGATATTACCTAGTGCAGTATTTTTATATGGCTCCTATTTTGTATACGGGTTTCTGGTATCATTTGAATCCTTCTCAACATTTTTTTGGATTATTCAAACAAGCTTCTTTGTCCTTTTATTCGTTGTCGATTATGTAGCCAATGCACTTGGGGTTAAAAAATACGGTGGGACAAAAGCTAGTATGTGGGGGAGCACGATTGGTTTGTTAGTGGGACCGTTTATCATCCCATTCGCGGGGATCATATTAGGGCCATTTATAGGTGCAATCATCGCTGAGATAGTAGTTCATAAAACTCCATTTAATCAAGCGTTAAGAATTGGGTTTGGTTCGGTAGTGGGTCTCATCGGAAGTGTACTTGTAAAGGGCCTTATTATGTTAGGAATGCTGGTTTATTTTTTAATACAGGTACTATAAGTTAAAAGGATTGGACAAAAATATAAAGGGTCCAAACCATTTTATTTGAAACAGTGAATGGAGTTTGGTAATCTAGGATTAATCCAACATTTCTCATTTTTGAGGAATGAATATTACATATTAGGAGGATTTAAAAATGGCTTACGAATTACCACAATTACCTTATGCGTATGACGCACTAGAACCACACATTGATAAAGAAACAATGAACATTCACCACACCAAGCATCACAACACGTATGTAACAAAGTTAAATGACGCTTTACAAGGAAACGATGAGCTTCTAAGCAAGTCAATCGAAGATCTTGTATCTAACTTAGATGCTGTTCCTGAAGCAGCTCGTACTGCTGTTCGTAACAACGGTGGTGGACATGCAAACCACTCACTTTTCTGGACTATTCTTTCTCCAAATGGTGGAGGAGCTCCAACTGGTGAAGTAGCAGATGCAATCAATGCTAAATTCGGAAGCTATGACAAATTTAAAGAAGAATTCGCTGCAGCTGCAGCTGGCCGTTTCGGTTCTGGTTGGGCTTGGCTAGTTGTAAACAACGGTGAATTAGAAGTAACAAGCACTCCAAACCAAGACTCTCCACTAATGGAAGGTAAAACTCCAGTTTTAGGTCTTGATGTTTGGGAGCATGCTTACTACTTAAACTACCAAAACCGTCGTCCTGATTACATCAATGCATTCTTCAATGTAATCAACTGGGATGAAGTTAACAAGCGTTTCAGCGCTGCGAAGTAATTTTATATTGATTGATGAAGGCAGAGGGATATTTCCCTTTGTCTTTTTTGTTTGGAATGGATTAGTTTCTCAAGTTAAGTAACAGTTATCCGGAGTTAGCAGGCGGGTATCCGGAGTTAGCGGGCGGTTATCCGAAGTTAGCAGGCGGTTATCCGAAGTCAGCGGGCAGTTATCCGAAGTCAGCGGGCAGTTATCCGAAGTTAGCGGGCGGTTATCCGAAGTCAGCGGGCAGTTATCCGAAGTTAGCGGGTAGTTATCCGAAGTTAGCGGGTAGTTATCCGAAGTCAGCGGGCAGTTATCAGTCAAGTCCATAATATTGTGTAAAATTGATTACAAGTATCAACCAGCTTTGTATTGGTAATGTGTATGATTTTGATTTGGTTTGGAAGGGGCCCCTTCCAAACC